>JBQCJL010000320.1:0-5194 GCA_051952795.1 Marmoricola sp. | reverse complement strand
CGCCGGCGTCGCCGTGGCGTTCGTGACCAACAATTCCTCGCGCACTCCCCACGCCGACGCCGAGCACTTCAACGCGCTCGGGGTGGAGGCGGCGACAACCTATGTCGTCACGAGCGCGCAAGCGGCGGCCACCCTGTTGGCCGAGCGGCTGCCACCAGGCAGTCGCGTCTATCTGATGGGCGGCGAGGGTCTCGAGGTCGCGCTCGACGAGGTCGGCTTGATCTCGACGACGGATCCCGAGCTCGCGGTCGATGCGGTCGTGCAGGGCTACGGGCCCGACATGCCGTGGCGCCGCGTGGTCGGAGGCGCGATCCTCGTGCAGCGTGGGGTGCCCTGGGTGGCCGCGAACACCGACCGCACCATTCCGACGCCCCTCGGCATCGGCCCGGGGAACGGGGCCCTGGTCGAGCTCGTCGCCCGGCACAGCGGCCGTGAGCCCGTCGTGGCCGGCAAGCCGGAGCCTCCGCTGTTGCGCGAGGTCGAGCGGCGTCGGGGGAGCGAGCGTCCGCTGTTCGTGGGCGACCGCTTGGATACGGACATGGCCGGCGCCACCAACGTCGGATGGCCGAGCCTCCTGGTGCTCACCGGCGTGACCACGTTGGCAGACCTCGTGGCGGCCGCCCCCGCAGAGCGTCCGACCTATCTCGCGCGAGACCTGTCGGGACTCCACCGCGCGCATCCCCGACCGGAGCCCCAGGGCTCGGCGTGGGTGGTCGGCGGCTGGACGGCGCGCGTCGAGGACGGTGCGCTCGTGGTCGAAGGGGAGGGTGCTGCCGAGGATTGGTGGCGGGGCGCCGCAGCCGCAGCGTGGTCGTACCTCGACGACGAGGAGCGAAATCCGCACCATGCGGCCGCGCTCATCGATGACCTCGATCCTCCCCGGTAGATTTCTCCCATGACCGAGGGTGACGACGACTCCCTGAACACCACCAGCGCCATCACCACCGGGCACCCGGTCGTTGATGAGGCGATGGCCGCCATCGGAGCGCTGGGCGACGCCGATCTCGCCACGCACGTCGCCACCTTCGAACGCGCCCATGACGCCTTGCGGGCAGCGCTGACCGATCCGGAGGCCTGATGAGCGGACGGCTCCTGCGCCTCGACGCAGAGCTGGTCCGGCGCTCCTTGGCGCGGTCGCGCGAGAACGCCTCGTCGCTCATCGTCGCGGGACGGGTGAGCGTCAACGGCCACGTCGCCACCAAGCCCGCGACGAACGTCGCGCGCGATGCCGACATCGTCGTGCGGGTCGATGACGAGGCGATCGACTACGTCAGCCGCGGTGGGCACAAGCTCGCCGGTGCGCTGCGTGACTTCACCGCGCACGGTGTCAGCGCCGAGGGCAAGCGGTGTCTCGATGCCGGAGCCTCGACCGGAGGCTTCACCGACGTCCTCCTGCGCGCCGGTGCCCGCCAGGTCGTCGCGGTCGACGTGGGTTATGGCCAACTGGCGTGGTCGCTGCAGTCGGACGAGCGGGTGCAGGTCCATGACCGGACCAACATCCGCACCCTGACGCTGGAGCAGATCGGTGACCCGGTCGACCTGGTCGTCGGCGACCTGTCGTTCATCTCGCTCCAGCTGGTGCTGGATGCGGTCATCGGCGTGAGCCGGCCCGATGCCGACCTGGTCCTCATGGTGAAGCCGCAGTTCGAGGTGGGCAAGGAGCGTCTCGGCAAGGGCGGAGTCGTGCGGGAGCCGGCGCTGCGCGCAGAGGCCGTCGCGGAGGTCGCCGCCGCGGCTGCGGAGCGCGGCTGGGGTGCCCGGGCGGTGACCCGCAGTCAGCTGCCCGGACCGTCGGGCAACGTCGAGTTCTTCCTCCTGCTGCGTCGGGGAGAAGCGACGTTGACCACTGACGATGTCGATCTGGCCGTATACGGTCGGGAGCGTGCAGATGACCAACGCTGAGGGTGGCGCACCCCGTCGCGTCGCCGTGCTCACGCACTCCCGTCGCGGGGACGCCCATGTGGTGGCGCGTCAGGTCGTGCGCTCGCTGCGTGAGCACGGGCTGCTCGTGCGTCTGGTGCAGGACGAGGAGCCCGCGCTGGAGATCGGCGACGGCGAGGGCATCGAGCTCGTCGCGGCGGATGACCTGGCTGCGGGCTGCGACCTCGTCATCACGCTCGGTGGCGACGGCACCATCCTCCGCGCGGCCGAGATGACGCACGATTCCGGCATCCCGATCCTGGGCGTCAACCTGGGGCACGTCGGCTTCCTCGCCGAGCTGGAGAGCGAGGACGTCGAGTCGATGATCGAGGCGGTGGTCTCGCGGCGCTACTCCATCGAGGAGCGACTTTCCATCGACGTGCAGATCCTTCGGGGTGGCACGGTCGTCGGATCCACCTGGGCACTGAACGAGGCGAGCGTCGAGAAGGAGGCCCGCCAGCGCATGCTCGAGGTGGTCATCGAGGTCGATGGCCGTCCGGTGAGTCGCTTCGGCTGCGACGGCGTCGTCTGTGCCACGCCCACCGGATCCACGGCCTACAACTTCAGCGCCGGCGGCCCGGTGGTCTGGCCGACGGTGGAGGCGCTGCTGATGGTCCCGATCAGTGCGCACGCACTCTTCGCTCGACCGCTGGTGGTAGCACCGTCCTCCGTGCTCGCCGTCGAGGTACTCGCGGACACGCAGGGCGCCGGGATCCTGTGGTGCGACGGACGACGGCGGGTCGAGCTGCCGCCGGGTGCGCGGGTCGAGGTGCGCCGCGGCAGCAAGCCGGTGCGACTCGTGCGCATCCACGAGGCACCGTTCACGAATCGTCTGGTGGCGAAGTTCGACCTGCCGGTCGAGGGCTGGCGCGGTGCCGCGCAGCGTCGGCACGCCGAGCGGGGATCAGCCGGATGATCGAGGAGATCCGCATCCGCGGCCTGGGAGTGATCGACGAGTCGGTGCTGGAGCTCTCCGACGGGTTCACCGTCATCACCGGCGAGACCGGAGCCGGCAAGACCATGCTCGTCACCGCGCTTGGGCTGCTGCTGGGCTCGCGCGCCGACACCGGGTCGGTTCGCACGGGAGCATCCTTCGCCAGGGTCGAGGGGGCTATCCGGCTACCGGGCGACCCGAGGGTCGCGGCCGCGATCGAGAGCAGCGTGCGGGAGGCGGGCGGCGAGCTCGACGAGGACGTCCTGCTCATCGGGCGTCAGGTCAGTGCCGAGTCCCGTAGCCGTGCGTTCGTCGGCGGCGTGGCGGCGCCGGTCGCCGTCCTGGGTGACCTGGCGGATCGGCTCGTCGCGGTGCACGGGCAGTCGGATCAGCATCGGCTGCTCCGTGCGGAGACTCAGCTCGAGGCGCTGGACCAGTTCGGCGGCGACAAGCTGCGCAAGGTGCGCGCGGCCTACACCGACACCTTCCGGCGTCATCGTGCCGCTGACCGTGAGTTGACGGAGGTCCGCGCGCAGGCCCGCGACCGCATCCGGGAGGCCGAGCTGCTTCGGCTGGGCCTCGCCGAGATCGAGAAGGTCGCGCCCCAGGTCGGCGAGGATGCCGACCTGCGTGCGGAGGAGGATCGCCTGGCGCACGCGGACACGTTGCGGCTGGCAGCGGAGACGGCGAGCTCGGCGCTCTCGGCAGACGAGGGCCCGGACGCACTCGGCGCCTTGGCAGCTGCGCGACGGGCACTCGAGGCAGTGCGCGAGCACGACGCACGTGCCGCGGAGCTGGCCGACCGGGTGACCGAGGTCGGCTACCTGGTCACCGACCTGGCCGGTGACGTCGCGTCCTATGCCCATGGCATCGAGGTGGATCCGCTCCGGCTCGCGGCCGTGGCGCAGCGACGGGCGGATCTGGCGACCCTCACCCGGGCCTACGGCGGGAGCCTCGCCGAGGTTCTGGCGTGGGCCGAGGAGTCCTCGCGTCGGCTTCTCGACCTCGACCGGAGCGAGACCCGGATCGCCGAGTTGGAGGCGGAGGTCGAGCGCCTCGGCGCGGAGGTCGCCGACCATGCGGCCGCGCTCACCAAGCTGCGGCGCGCGGCGGCCGGCGCCCTCGGGTCCGCGGTGACCGCCGAGATCCGCGCGCTGTCCATGCCCCATGCGGAGCTGGTGGTCGAGGTCAGGCCCGCCTCTCTGCACGACAAGGGCGCCGACGATGTCGAGTTCCTGCTCACCGCCAACGCGGGCCTCGAGCCCCGTCCGCTGAACCGCGGCGCCTCGGGAGGTGAGCTCTCGCGCGTGATGCTCGGTCTCGAGGTCGTGCTCGCGAACACGCGAACCGTGCCGACCTTCGTCTTCGACGAGGTCGACGCGGGCGTCGGCGGACGAGCTGCGGTCGAGATCGGGCGCCGTCTGGCGATGCTGTCGCGGTCGGCGCAGGTACTCGTGGTGACCCATCTGCCCCAGGTCGCTGCGTTCGCGGACCAGCACGTCGTCGTGCGGAAGAGTGCCGCCGGCGCGGTGACGACCTCCGACGTGACTACCCTCAGCGACGAGGAGCGGGTCGTCGAGCTGTCGCGGATGCTCGCGGGACAGGACGATTCGGACGGCGCCCAGGCGCACGCCCGTGAGTTGCTGGAGATGGCACGCGATTCGCGCGAGCCCATCGCGTCGAGAACTTGATAGGATCGAATCCCGTGGAGATGAGCCCCCGGTACCGGCAGACCAAACACGTTTTCGTCACCGGAGGGGTCGCCTCCTCTCTGGGCAAGGGCCTCACGGCCTCCAGCCTCGGTCGACTGCTCAAGTCCCGCGGCCTCAGCGTCACCATGCAGAAGCTGGATCCGTACCTCAACGTCGATCCGGGGACGATGAACCCCTTCCAGCACGGCGAGGTCTTCGTGACCAACGACGGTGCCGAGACCGACCTCGACATCGGCCACTACGAGCGCTTCCTGGACACCGACCTCAACCAGATCGCCAACGTCACCACGGGTCAGGTCTACTCGACCGTCATCGCCAAGGAGCGCCGCGGCGACTACCTCGGTGACACCGTCCAGGTCATCCCGCACATCACCAACGAGATCAAGGACCGGATCCTCGCGATGGGCGGCGAGGGCATCGACGTCGTCATCACCGAGATCGGCGGCACCGTGGGCGACATCGAGTCGCTGCCCTTCCTCGAGGCCGCGCGTCAGGGGGGCGTTGGTGAAGCGCTCGTAATGGCCCAGATCGAGGTCCGTCTCGGTGCCGTCGTCGAGCACGTAGACCTCGCCGTGCTGGTAGGGGTCCATCGTGCCCGGATCGACGTTGAGGTAGGGGTCAAGCTTCT
>JBQCJL010000319.1:0-4137 GCA_051952795.1 Marmoricola sp. | reverse complement strand
AGGCGAGCGTGGAGTTGTCGGCCAGCGTCATGACCAGGAAGGGCCGGTCGTCGCAGATGCCGGCGTCAAGGAGCACCACCAGGCCGGGATGATTGAAGCTGGCCAGCGTCCGCGCTTCCTCGGTGAATCGCTCCCGCTGCGTCGGGTCGGCCACCTCACGCAACACCTTCACGGCAACCTGCCGGTTCAGCAGTTCGTCGGTGGCACGCCACACGTCCGCCGTGCCGCCGGTGCCGATGTGGTCGGTCAGGCGGTACCGGCCGTTCAGGACCGTGGGCTGCTCGATGATCACGTTCTCCTCCAGGGCTCCTCGGCGTGCACTCCGCGGAGTCACCAGATCCTCCCCATTCGTGGATCCTGACTACCCGAAAACTCGTCTCCGCAATCCGAACCCAGCGTCTCGCAGCTCGCTGCATGCCGACCGCTCGTTCGGGTACCCGCTGAACGACTCATTCCCCATCGGACGACGAGGACGGCATGACCAGGTTCGGCTACACCCTGATGACTGAGCAGGCGGGCCCGCGGGAGCTCGTCGACTACGCCGTGAGAGCCGAGGACGCCGGCTTCGACTTCGAGGTGTCGAGCGATCACTACTCCCCCTGGCTCACCACCCAGGGGCACGCCCCATATGCCTGGACCGTGCTCGGAGCCGTCGCGCAAGCCACCTCGCGGGTCGAGCTGATGACATACGTGACCTGTCCGACCCTGCGCTATCACCCCGCGGTCGTCGCCCAGAAGGCCGCGACCCTGCAGCTCCTCGCCGAGGGCCGGTTCACGCTAGGCCTGGGCAGCGGTGAGAACCTCAACGAGCACGTGGTGGGCCGCGGCTGGCCCGCGATCCAGGATCGCCACGAGATGCTGCGGGAGGCCGTCGACATCATCCGCTCCCTGCACACCGGCGACCTGGTCGACTATCGCGGCGAGTACTTCCAGGTCGACTCCGCCCGGGTGTGGGATGTGCCTGAAGAGGGCGTACCGATCGGCATCGCCGTGGCGGGCGACCGCGCGGTCGAGGCGTTCGCGCCGATGGCCGACCACCTGATCGCGGTGGAGCCGAAGTCGAGCCTGGTGACCAGGTGGAACGCCACCGAGGGGGCTCGCGCGATCGGGACCGAAGCCCGGGCGATCGGCCAGATCCCGATCTGCTGGGATCCCGACACGGACACGGCCGTGAAGCGTGCGCATGACCAGTTCCGCTGGTTCGGCGGTGGCTGGCAGGTCAACGCCGATCTGCCCACGCCGGCGGGCTTCGCCGGAGCGACCACCTACGTGCGGCCCGAGGATGTCGCCGACGCCATCCCGTGCGGGCCGGATCTGGACGCGATCGTCGAGGCGGTCTCGCAGTTCTGGGAGGCGGGCTTCACCGACATCGCCCTCGTCCAGATCGGCGACGAGAGCCAGGACCGCTTCCTGGCGGAGGCGGCTGAGCCCTTGCTCGAGCGCCTCCGTTCCGCCTCCTCGTAGTCCTTTCGGGCCCCGAAGCGGGCTCCCTTCGGCGAATGGTCCCAGGACCACCCGCCCGCGAGACTAGGCCCCATCGACACATCAGTGGGGGCTGACGTCGGCGGGGGGAAGGTCGTATGGCTTGGTGGGAGTTGAGTGCGCTCTTCAACGGGGTCATCGCGCTCTGCTACCTGGGTATCTCATGGACGATCCTGAAGGGGCTCCGCGACACCCGCCAGATGCGGAGCAACCACCTGGCCCTCGCCACCGCCGGCATCTTCTTCACGTGTGCCGTGCACCACGGGTCACACACGGTGCACATGCTGCTGCCGCTCGTCGGATGGGGCGTCGCCGAGGGTGAGGACATGCGGCGCGCGTTCGATTCCAACATGGTCGTCTGGGATCTGGTGGGCGCCGCGGTCGCGGCCTACTACCTGACGTTGCGCCGGAGCTACGGCCGGCTGCTCACGAGCCCGCAGATGTTCGAGGATCGTGTGCGGGAGGAGGCGGCTGAGCGCCTCCACGTCCAGGCCTACACCGACGGCCTCACGGATCTGCCGAACCGGGCAGCCTTTACCGAGCGCCTGCAGGATCTCGCCGCACAGGGCGAGACGCCCTCGCTGGTCTTCCTGGACCTGGACCGCTTCAAGATCGTCAACGACACTCTCGGCCACAGCGTCGGCGATGAGCTCCTCGTCGCCGCGGCCGCCCGACTCAAGGGCGTCCTACCCGAGGGCGATGAGATCTTCCGGCTGGGTGGCGATGAGTTCACGGTGATCTGCCATGGCGGACCCGAGGCGACCACCGAGACCAGTCGTCGGATGCTGCAGGCCCTGAGCGGACCGTTCGTCGCGGGCGGCACCGAGCTCTACACCGGGGCCAGCCTCGGCGTCGCCCACTGCGACGACGCCGGCGACGTCCCCCACCTCACCACGTGGGCCGACACCGCGATGTATCACGCGAAGGCCGGCGGCCGGAACGCGATCAGCGTCTACGAGCCCAGCATGTCGGACAAGGGTCTGCGGCTGACGCTGTCCAACGACATCACGCGTGCCCTCACCCACGGCGAGCTACGGCTGGAGCTGCAACCGATCGTGAGCCTGCGGACGGGCCGGATCGAGGGCGCCGAGGCGCTGATCCGATGGGATCACCCGCAGCGCGGCCCGATCGCCCCCAGCGACTTCATCACGTTCGCCGAGGAGACAGGGCAGATCGTCCCCCTGGGACGCTGGGTGCTGCACGAGGCGTGCCGCCTCGCCGCACAGTCCTCCTCGCTGCCCGACAGCCCCTTCATCACCATCAACGTCTCGACGACGGAGATCGAACGTCAGGACTACGTCGCCGAGGTCGCGGCGACTCTCGCGGAGAACGGTGTCGCGCCCGACCGGTTGTGGCTGGAGCTCACCGAACGCTCTGGCGCCACGGATGCGACCGTCCTCAAGGATCGCCTCGCCGAGTTGGCCGCGCTCGGTGTGCGGACCGCGCTCGACGACTTCGGTACGGGCTGGTCGTCGCTGACCCACCTCAACCGGCTCCCGATCACGATGATCAAGCTCGACCGCAGCATGACGAGCGGGTTGGAGGGCAGCAAGACCGACACGATGGCCGCCTCCATCCTCCAGCTGGGCCGTGACCTGGGCATGACGACCGTCGCCGAGGGCATCGAGACGCGCGAGCAGCTGGAGCGCATGCGGGAGCTGGGCTGCGATCTCGGACAGGGCTACTTCCTCGGCTACCCGGAGACTCCGGACAAGTTCAACGATGCGGTCACGGCGGCGGCGATGTTCGCCGCGGTCCCGACCGCCGCTGCCGACGTCTCGCGGACCCGACCATGAGTGACTTCCTCGCGCGTCACGGCGGTCACATCATCGGATTGGGGGGTCCGCTCGTCCTGTTGGTAGGACTCTTCGCCACGCTGGAGCTGACCCGTCCCGACCGCACCAGGAGAGCTCCGGGCCTCTCGACCTGGCTGCTGGCGCTGATGTGGGCCGCGGTGGCGACCATCCATCTCACGGTCATCGGCGAGCACTTCGGCGAGTCAGCGGCGCTGGGGACCTTCTTCCTGATCCTGACCCTGATCCAGTACGGCTACGCCCTGGCCGCGCTCCTCCGCCCGACCAAGCGGCTGCTGCTCATGGGGATGGTCGCCAACACCGCGGTGGTGCTGCTGTGGACCTACACGCGGGTGGTGGAGATCCCCTTCGGACTGGGAGAGCGCGAGCCGGTGGGTGCCGTCGATCTGACGGCGACAGTGCTCGAGGTCGGCACCGTCGCCCTGACGGTGCTCGTACTGTGGCGCTCAGGCGCCCTTCGGGAACGGCACGAAGAACTGGTGCCCACGGAGCTGGCGCTGTAGCTCGGTCGCGGGAATGCCGTGGTGCAGGTAGTCATCGAAGGCCTGGGTGGCGGCAACGTCGAAGAGCGTGATCCCGGGCTCGTCGTTCTCGGTCTGGGCGAGGTCGACGCCCCACCGCTCGGCGATCAGGCGCTGACCCTCCGGCCCTGAGATCTCGCCGTGGGCGACGCGGTCCTTGATGCTCTTGGCGAGCGCGAGGTCGATCATCGGGTTCTCCTTGTGATCGACGCTCCCTCGAGTGGATGTCCTTCAGGAGCGTCTCATTGATCTGTTCCTTGACGTGTCTCCAGTGTGATCCTTCCGGGACCCGGCCGTCAGCACTTCTTGAAAATTCATCG
>JBQCJL010000318.1:0-6465 GCA_051952795.1 Marmoricola sp. | reverse complement strand
GACCGCCTCCAGCCAGCTCTCCCCCGGCTCGGGCACGATGACCGCTCGGGTCAGGTCGAGTCCTGCCTCGGCGGCAGCCTCCAGTCCCAGGTCGTCGATGCCCACGACTCCCACCCAGGCGCCTGCCGAGGAGGTCGCCGACAGCAGTGTCAGCGCCAGGCTTTGGTCGTCGACGCGATAGGCACCGCCGGTGCGCATCTCGATCAGGCCGCGCACGACATCGGGCATCGCCAGGGATTGCCGAACCGGGTCCGCCTGCATCCGCTGCAGGCGATCCCGCAGAGCGGCGACCTCGGTCTGGGGCGCAGCTGCCCTGATCACCCGGAGAGAGGTGGGAGCTGCGGTCATTCACCCATGATCGAACACTTGTTCGATCTATGCAAGATCGGTCCACTCTCTGACCCCGAGGGAGGGATCGGGGACGGTTCCAGGGACATCCCCGATGTGATCCCGCAGCCGAGCGGCGAGTCTCGACGTCATGATCACCGTCGAATCCCTCACCAAGAGATACGGCGGCTTCACCGCCGTCGACAACGTCTCCTTCACCGCCCGGCCCGGCCGGGTCACCGGCTTCCTCGGCCCGAACGGCGCCGGCAAGTCCACCACCATGCGGATCATGGTCGGACTCACCCCCGAGACCTCCGGAACCGTCACGGTCCTGGGGCGCCGCTTCGCCGATCTCCCCAATCCCGGCCGCAGCGTCGGCGTCCTCCTCGACGCCTCGGCCCAGCATGCCGGCCGCACCGGACGCGAGGTCCTCAAGATCGCTCAGTGCACCATGGGCCTGCCCAAGGGGTCCGTGGACCAGATCCTGGAGCGGGTCAGCCTGACCGACGCCGAGGCCGACCGCCGGGTGCGCAACTACTCGCTCGGAATGCGGCAGCGGCTCGGCATCGGGGTCGCGCTCATCGGCAACCCGGAGGTCCTCATCCTCGATGAGCCCGCCAATGGTCTCGACCCCGCGGGCATCCGCTGGATGAGGGACCTTCTGCGCGACTTCGCCGATGACGGTGGCACCGTGCTGCTCTCCTCCCATCTGCTCCACGAGATCGAGGTCATCGCCGACGACATCGTGGTGATCGGCAACGGTCGTGTGGTCGCCGACGGCACCAAGGAGGAGCTACTCGCCGCCGGAGGCACGCTCGTCCGGTCCACATCCCCCGCCGACCTGCTGACG
The DNA here is from genome assembly GCA_051952795.1 of Marmoricola sp. Classification (GTDB taxonomy): domain Bacteria; phylum Actinomycetota; class Actinomycetes; order Propionibacteriales; family Nocardioidaceae; genus Marmoricola. The sequence continues at coordinate 5,288 of JBQCJL010000318.1, read as the reverse complement.
GCTCTCCGGACAGCCGGACTGACTGCTCGACTCGGAGCGGCCGGCGCCGTCCTTGCCGAGGCTTCCCCGGCCTCCGTCGGTCAGGCGGCCTTCCAAGCCGGTATCGCCGTCACCGAGCTCCGAGCCGCCGACGGCGCCGGGCTCGAGGAGCTCTTCCTCTCCCTCACCGCGGAGAGTCAACGTGACCACCTCCAGACCGAAGGAGCGGCGGCATGAGCGCCACCACCATCGAGGCCGTCTCGGCCCCCCGAGCCGAGCGGACTCCCCACGAGCCGATCCCCTTCCGTCGCCTGCTGTCGGTCGAGCGGCGCAAGCTCTTCGACACCCGATCCGGCTTCTGGCTCCTCGCCGGCATCGTGGTCCTGTCCCTGATCGCGACCGGGGCGACGATGATCTTCGGGCACCGCTCGCAGTTGGAGTACGGCTCCTTCGCGAAGGCCGTCGGCATACCGACCACGGTGATCCTGCCGGTCTTGGGAGCTCTCTCCGTCGCCAGCGAATGGGGCCAGCGGACCGCCCTGACCACCTTCACGCTCGTACCGAGCCGTGCGCGCGTGATCGCTGCCAAACTGCTGGTCGTCATCGCGGTCGGGCTGGCCTCGCTGGTCGTGGTCTTCGCGACCGCAGCGCTCGGCAATCTCCTCAACGCGGCCATCGCCGGCATCACGCCCACCTGGAACCTGCCGTTCAGCGAGATCCTGCAGATCAGCCTCGCCGACGAGATCGGCATGCTGATGGCGTTCATGCTCGGCGCCCTGTTCCGCAGCTCAGCGGCGGCCGTGGTCGGCTACTTCGTCTACGAGCTGGTGCTGCCCGGCGTCTCCCAGGCGCTCGCCTCCGCACAGCCCTGGTGGCACCACAACGCGGCGTACTTCGACCTGCGCACGGCCACCATTCCGCTCTACGACACCGGCATGACGGCGCATCAGTGGACGCAGCTGGCCATGGCGTTGTCGATCTGGCTGGTCATCCCGCTCGCCTTCGCCCTCCGGCTGCTGATGCGGTCGGAAGTCAAGTAAGGCGCTGCGCGACCTCAGCGGTAGTTGGTGAAGGGCACCAGCAGGAACGGCAATCGTTGCCGAAGACGGACAATGCTCCTGACCTGCATGTAGGCGTGGGGACTGGTTGAGCCTGATCGAGATCTTGCGGACTTTCTGCGGACTCCGGAGCGGTCTGCCCCTGTCAGACCGCCCTCAGCGGCTCCGGCGCCCAGGAAGGCCAGGCGGGTTCCCCGACCGGGGAACCATGAGCGAACCTTGCCACCGGACGAAACGGTGAGCGAGCGCTGCTGTTGTCGAAGAACTCCGCCTCATCAGCAACCCGAGCCGCGACAGCGACATGGCTCCACAGGCGCTCATAGCGGCCGCGGATCTTCTCCTCAGGTACCTCGTGGCCTCCCCGGCGTACCCGTTCACTCACCCGCTGAACTGTCAGCTCAACCGGCACCATGACCACGTGCAGGTGCACCAAGTAGCCCAACGCTGAGGCGTCGGCTAGGAGGGCGATCTTGCTCTCATGAGAGAACACGGTCTCAGAGATGAAGGACTTACCCGCATTCATCGCACGGCGACGCTCCAACTCCGCCATCTCCGCAGCCTCGTAGGCATGCTCGACCTCGTGACCAGGCCAGATCTCACCAGCAATCAGATCTGCATTCACGAAGGGAAGGCCTGTCGCAGGGGTAAGCACCCGATCGACGTAGGTCGACTTCCCGGCACCGTTAGGTCCGGCGAGAACGTGCAGAACGGGCATCCGTCAGGGGCGACCAATAGGTAGCTGACGCGGATGAATCGTGACATTCCCGCCGGCGTCGGCCTCCGAGTACGACTCTCCAGCAGCCCTGAACTCCTCCTCGAAATTCAAGTCCTCGCGCAATGCGGCGATCCGTTCCGACCAAGCCCCGCGAACCACGGCCTGCTCACGCTCTCCCAACAAGTCATACGATCCGTCACCCGCAAGAACTTGGCTGACGGCCCGGTGGTTCACCTGGGGCGACATCTCGAGCGCCCGACCAATCCGCGCCCAATGCGCAATCTGCTGCGCGACGCTCCGGCTGGCCCCGCTCGCCTCAGCAGCGGCAGGTTCGTAAACATCCGAAGGAAGGCGAGTTGGTGGGCTGGTCCGCATATCACCAAGGTAGCGCTTGTAGCACCGTGCTACAAGCGCTGAAGAGGAAGGGCGGCAACGGCAGCACATCGAGCGGCCGCCGTTGGCACCCAGGGGAGATTGACGTTTATCGGTAGTTGGTGAACTGCACCGCGAAGTCGAGGTCCTGGCCCTTGACCAGAGCGATCACCGCCTGCAGGTCGTCGCGCGACTTGGACGAGACCCGCAGCTCATCACCCTGGATCTGCACCTTGGCGCCCTTCGGGCCCTCGTCACGGATGAGCTTGCCGATCTTCTTGGCGTCCTCAGAGGTGATCCCCTCCTTGAGCGCGATCGAGATCTTGGACTGCTGACCCGACTGGCGGGGCTCGGAGGCGTCGAGGATCTTCAGGGACTGGTCCCGCTTGATCAGCTTCTCCTTGAACACCTCGAGCACCGCGCTGGCACGGTCGTCGGCGTTCGCGGCGATCTCGATGGCCTTCTCGCCGGCCCACTTGATCTCGGCACCGGTGCCCTTGAAGTCGAAGCGCTGCGAGACCTCGCGCGCCGTCTGCGAAAGAGCGTTGTCGACCTCCTGACGGTCGAGCTTGCTCACGATGTCGAACGAGGAGTCAGCCATGACGATCGCCGCTTCTTTCAATTAGTAAGTGGGGAGAGCACTGCGCTATTCTCGGCTGCGCTGTCGGGCCAGACTATCGAGCCTGACCGAGAGCGAAACCGTTGGCAGGTTGCCCGAGTGGCCAAAGGGATCTGACTGTAAATCAGACGGCTCAGCCTACGCAGGTTCGAACCCTGCACCTGCCACCGAACGCACTGAGGGACGCTCATCCGAGCGTCCCTAAGTGCGTTAACAGCGGCGTTCACGCTCTGCGGCGCATCCCGACCAGAGCGGCCGCCAGACAGGCGAGCGCGACCGATCCGGAGAACCAGGGGAAGATCGCCGCGACGCCCCATCGGGTCGCGGCCCACCCGGCGATGAGGGTCGGGACCGCCATCGCGGAGTAGGCGCAGAGATAGAAGGCGGACATGGTCTCGCCCCGTCGATCCGCCGGCACCACCTGGCCGAGGTGGCGCAGGGAGCCGCCGAAGGCCAGTCCGAACGCAGCGCCCAGGGCAGCCGCGTCGACCAGCACCCAGGCCGGCTGGTGGCTGTCGAGCGCCAGCACGCCGAGGACGAGCGCGATCGCCATCGCGACGTCTCCGAGCACCGCCGCGCGTTGAGCGGGGACGCTGCCCCAGAGGGCCTGGCCGATCGCCGCCGATCCCGCCATCGCAGCGACCACCAGCCCACCGAAGACCAAGCCGTGGATGCCGGTCGAGTGCGCGGCATAGGCAGGGAACAGGGAGAGGTAGACGCCCAGCACCGACCAGGACGCCATCGCCCCCAACGCGGCGAACCAGAAGTCGCCGCGGATGAGGACCGGAACGGTGGGACGAGCGATCCGCATCGGAGACCGTCCGCGCTCGTCATGGGTCTCCACCATCGCCAACACGCCCAGCAGCAGCACCGCGACCAAGCCGCTGACGATCGCGTACGGCATCACCAGCGGAGCCGGTGCGTACTGCGCGAGCAGGGCGACACCCAGGACCGACGTGGCCATCCCCGAGTTGAAGACGATGCCGGTGAGGTGCCCGTTGCGCGGGCCGTGCTCGGGCTTGAGATCGAGCAGCGTCGCAGCACCGGTGACCACGGCGGTCCCCACCGAGGCGCCATGCAGCGTGCGAGCGATGACGAGCGCGAGGACGTTCTGCGCCGTCATGAACACGACCAGACCGATCACCATCCCGACCAAGGCCGCGACCAGCAGCGGTTTCCTGCCCCAGCGGTCGGACAGCGGACCGGCGAGCAGCACACCCCCGAGCGCCCCGAGCGCGTAGACCGCGAAGATCACGGTGGTGGTGATGGGTGCCAGGTGCCACTCGCCCTGGTAAACGCCGTAGAGCGGGGCGGGCACTCCGGAGACGCCGAGGGAGACCCCGAGCAGCGCCATCACCAAGGGATAGGAAGGGACGCGAAGTGACCACCGCGCCGGAGCGATCTGGATACTCACGAGACCTCCTGGTAAGTTCGACGTAGATCGAACCTAGCACGAGTTCGATGAATATCGAACCGAGTTCTTGTTCACACTGGCATGGAGAGGATGGGCCGATGACGACGGAGACCGTGACGGCTGAGCCCGTCGGCACCATCCAGGAGGTCCTGGCCGCCCTCGCCGACCCGATCCGACTCGACATCGTGAAGCGCCTTGCGGGCGCCGGCCAGCCCGTGGCATGCGCCGCGCTCTACGACGGGATCAGCAAGTCGACCGCGAGCCACCACTTCAAGGTGCTGCGCGAGGCCGGCATCACCCGACGGGTGACGCTCGGCGGCCAAACCCACCAACAGCTGCGCCTCGACGACGTCGAGGCTCGCTACCCGGGCGTGCTCGCGGCCATCGTCGCGATCCCCGAGGACGCCCGCTAGGCGACTGGCCGCGCCTCCGCGGCGACGGTTGGATCCAACCAGACCTGCTGACCCTCGCTCAGGTCGAGATGACGCTGGGTCGCGCGCGTCACGGTCACCGTCACCGGATCCGGCTCGCCCTCGACGTCCACGGTGAGGCGCACCTCGAAGCCGACGCGCAGCAACCGCTCGATCCGGCCCGGACGCCCCTCGGGCGTGGGAGTGATCGAGACCTCCACGTCGTGCGGCCGGTAGAGCGCTCCGCCCAGTCGGGTGACCGGACCGAGGAAGCTCATCACGAAGTCCGTCGCCGGAGCGTCGTAGAGCTCGTCGGGCGTACCGATCTGCTCGACCCTGCCGTGGTTGATGACCACGATCTCGTCGGCGACCTCCAGGGCCTCTTCCTGGTCATGGGTCACGAAGACCGTCGTGACCGAGACCTCGTCATGGAGGCGTCGGAGCCAATCGCGCAGCTCCTTGCGGACCTGGGCGTCCAAGGCACCGAAGGGCTCGTCGAGAAGAAGGACCGTCGGCTCCACGGCCAGGGCACGGGCCAGGGCCATCCGCTGACGCTGGCCGCCGGAGAGCTGCGCGGGCAGTCGGTGGGCGAATTGCGAGAGATGCACCAGCTCGAGAAGCTCGTCGACCCGCTTCTTGACCTCGGCCTTGGGTCGCTTGCGGATCTCCATGCCGAAGGCCACGTTCTTGGCCACCGTCATGTGCTTGAACGCCGCATAGT
>JBQCJL010000317.1:0-11317 GCA_051952795.1 Marmoricola sp. | reverse complement strand
AGACCTTCTGGCCCTTGATCACGAACTCGTCGCCGTCGCGTCGCGCACTGGTCGCGATCTCGATGGCATTGCTGCCGGCGTCGGGCTCTGTCAGGGCGAGGCAGAACTGGAGGTCGCCGGTAGCCAGCCCGGGCAGGAGCATCCTCTTCTGCTCCTCGGTGCCGTGACGGGCGATCGTCATGCCGCCGAATCCCGGTGTGGTCACGTAGAAGAACGTGCCGGCCGTTCCGCCGGATGCGCAGAGCGTCTCGTTGGCGATCGCGAGCTCGAGCAGCCCCTGCCCGCCGCCGCCATACTCCTCGGGCACCGCGAGCCCGAGCCAGCCACCATCCGCCAGATCCTGGTACACCTCATGGGGGAAGCGATGCTCCTCCTCGCAGCGGCTCCAGTAGGCGTGGTCGTACTTGGCGGCCACCGCGGCCACCCCCTCGCGGACGGCCAGGGCGGTGTCGGGAAGATCGAAGTCCATGATGCTCTCTCGTCGTCGGGTCACTGGTGCGGCACGTACTGCGACCCGCGCTGCTGCAGGTGGGGGTCGCGTGTCGTGCACTTGGCGCTCGTGGGGAGCGCAACGTTCTTCTGGTAGGGCGAGACGGTCGGACCGTAGAGACAGTTCTTGGCCGGGCTGAGCACCAACACCACCCACGCCGAATGATCGCGGGTCGCGGTGGCCATCGCCTTCAGTTGCTCGGGCGTGAACTGATACCAGCTCTTCAGACCCGGGAGATGCCGGGAGGCCATCACGGCCACCGGGGTGCCGTCGGCCAGCAGATGGACGACCACGGGGGTGGTCTGGTGGACCAGGTCGGTGACCAGCGGCAGCACGGCCGCCCCTTGGTCGATGAGTCGCGCGAGGGTGGGGTCGCTGGCGCGCAGTGCCTGCGCCAGGCTGCGAGCGTTCAGGGCGAAGGTGCGGAACTCGGGACCGAGGTCGGCCATCGTCCGCAACGGCGTCCTGGCCTGATCCAGCAGCGCGAAGTAGGTCGGGCTGAGCTGGTCGATCCAGGTCAGCGTGGTGTCGACCTCGTGCGCGAACGAGCGCAGGTGGACATCGCCCGGCCCGAAGATGGCCCCCGCCTCGCGCGAGATCGATGCGAGGTCCTGGGGGTCGATCTGCCCGAGCAGCCGCTGCACGTTGGCGAAGACCTGCCAGGCGGGAAGGGGTGTCACCACCGCCTGGGAGATGACCGATCCATCGTGGAGGAACGGTCCCGCCGCGGTCCGCGGGCGGATGTCGACGTACTGCTCGCCCACGGCCGACAGGTCGGCGACGACGAGCTCGGAGTCGACCGGCACGGAGACCGAGGAATTCAGGGAGAGATCCGCCACCACGCCTGCCGGGGTCAGGTGGACGTCGCTCACCGTGCCGATGTACTGACCGCGGTAGGTCACGTCGGAGCGGTCGTGCAGGCCGCCGGCGTTGGCCAGCATCACCCGCACGTGATAGCTGGAGCCGAACAGTCCGCCGCCGGTCAGGATCGAGTTGGCCACGAGGAGGGCGCCGGCCACCACGATCACGGCGAGCACCCCCTCGGCGAGCCGCACCCGCCGGGTCATCGCGCGCTCATCGAGGCGAGTCATCGCTTGACCCCCGTTCCGAGGGCGAGGGCTCCGAGCGAGGCGCCGACCAGAGCGTTCGACGAGAAGATCGTGGTCAGGTCGAAGTTCGCGTACAACCCGTAGCCCGCGCTGGCCGAGCCCCGGCCGAACGCATTGATGCCGTCGAAGATCTTGGGGAAGACCGCCGCATTGCGGGTGAGCGTGTCGAGGATCGGGCCCAGGTCGCGCGTCACCGCGATCATGTGGGTCCGGCCTGCCGCGATGGTCTGCTGGCCGGAAGCCGACAGCCGACGCAGTTGGGTCATCAGCTTCAGCGCCTGTCCGGTCTGCGCGCGGAGTACCCGCACGGTCGGCTCGAAGCCGGCGATCGCCGACGACAGCAGACCACGGTCGCGAGCCAGGCCCTGACTGAGCCGGTGCAGGCTGGAAAGCGCCGCATCGAAGGTGCTGGTGTGGGCGTTGAGCGCGCGGAGCGAGCCGTCGAGGTTCTCGATGAGGGACCGCACGTTGCCGGTGTTGCCCGCAAGCGCGATCTTGAGCTGCTGGACGATCGTGCTGAGGTTCGCGAAGGTACCGCCGCTGACCACGCTCGACAGCGTCGCGAGCAGATCCGTCGCCGAGGGGGCCGCATCGGTAGCGGCGGCTCCGATCACCGCACCATCGGCGAGCGGCGTGCTCGCGGGGTCGCGAGGCGGCGTCAACGCCACGAATGCCTCGCCCATCGGAGAGCTGAACTGGATCTCGGCGTGCACGTTGCTGGGCACGGTGATCGCCTTGCGGATCACCATCGTGACGCGAGCGGTGTAGCCGGCGGGCCGCACGGTCTCGACCTCACCGACGACGGCACCGTCCAGCTTCACCGAGGCCTGGTCCGGTAGCCCCAGGGCATCGGTGAAGATCGCCGTCACTCGATAGGTCGGTCCGGAGACGATGCGCGGCAGCGGAACGTTCTCCAGGGACACCCCGCATCCGCTGAGCACCACGATCGTTGCGACCAGCAGTGCGATCGCCTTCACCGCGCGCCTCATCCCAGGCTCCCGGGAAGAGCGGCTCCAGCGGCGTTGAAGAGCAGGTCCAGGGGTCCCGTCCCCTGCGGATTCACCAACTGCGAACAGACGCTGCCGAAGACGGACGTGCAGGTGACGGAGCGCATCACCGACGAGAAGATCGTCTGGTTGCGGGCGGCGAGCTCGACCTGCAGGGCACCGAGCTTCGGGTTGTAGGCCCGCACGATGTTCTCCGCTCCCGTCGGCATCAGGTCGAAGATCCGCGCGAGATCGGCCTGCTCGGCGTGAATCGTCCGGGCCACCGAGGCGGCCTTGCCCAGGCCCTGCACCAGCGTCGACCTGTTGGCCTTCACGAAGATCTCCACCTGCGTGGTCAACTGCTGGAGCGCCGACACGGTCTCGGTCAGCCCCGAGCCCTGGCTCGCCAGCGCGGCGGTCGCTCGCGACACTCCCACGCCGAAGTCGCGCAGGCTGCGGTCACGGCTGCCCAGGATGCGGGTCAGCTCCGCGAGGTTCTTGGTGATGACGGTGATGTCGGGACTGTTCCGGTTGAGCGTGCCGAGGGCGGACTGACTGGACACGAGAAGGTCATGGATCCGCTTGCCGTTGCCACCGAGCTGCGTCGCCACCGCGTGCACCAGACGTCCGACGCTGGAGTTGGCCGCGGAGGTCGCGCCCGGTGTACTGAGAGCGTTGACGAGATCGTTCACGGCGCGGCTCAGGTCGTCGATGTTGATCGGCGATCGGGTGTGGGACTGCCCGATGACGGCTCCACTCGCGAGCCGAGGACCGCCGGTATAGGCCGGGCCGAGCTCGACGTAGCGATCCGTGAGGAGCGCCGACTGCATGATCTGCGCACCGGCATTGCGCGGGATCGCCGACGACGGATCGATGTCCATGTGCACGGCCATGAAGGTGCCGCGCGGGTCGATCCGGACCACGTGGCCGATCGGAACGCCGAGGTACTGGACCTCGTTGCCGACGTACAGACCTGTCGTATCGGCGAAGTCGGCGGTCAGCGTGATCGGCGCCGGCTGGGAGGAACGCCATCCGAGCCAGGCCATGAGCCCGATCAGCACGACGACGACCACCGTTGCGGTCCGTCGCGTGCGCCGAGAAGAGATCACTGACATCCGATCCCCTTCAACTGCAGACACCAGAAGCTGTCCGGAAGGATCAGGGCGGGGGCGTTCACGCCGATCCACGGCCCGTCACCCGAGGCGTTCACGTAGAGGCGCAGCGCGGGATTCGCCAGCTTCAGCGTCTTCGTCAGCGCGGCCTCCTGGCGTTGGAGCACCGTGAGGATCTTGTTCAGTCGTGTCAGGGCGCTATGCATCGGCGCGCTGTTGGTCTTGGCCATCGACGTGAGATTCTCGACCAGGGATCTGCCATCGGCCAACAGCCGCGCGATGGCATCACGGCGCTGCGCGATGAGCGCGAAGACCTGTCCCCCGTGGGTGATCAGACTCGTCAGCTGATCCTTCTGAGCGAGCACCTGATCCGTGACCGCGCGGGTCGCGGAGACCAGCTGCGTGAGCTGGGTCGAGCGGCGGTTGATGAGATCCGCCACGGTCGTCAGCCCGTCGAGCGCGGCCCGGGTCGAGGAGGCCGACCCCGTGCTGCGCGTCAGCACGTCGATCGCCTTGGACAGCGTCGGCAGGTCCAGCTCGCCGATCACCGGAGAGGCGTCGAGCCAGAACTGCTCGAGCGTGTAGGAGTCGTCCGCCTCCGCCAGCGCGATCGTGCCCCCGTCGGGAAGCCGCGCGCCATTGCCGACGCTGAGCTGCAGGAAGCGCTGTCCGAGCAGAGAGCCGAGCTTGACCGCCGGCTGGGTGTCCCGCGTCAACGGGATGTCGCTGTTCACCGTGAAGTCGACGTCGACGAGAGCGCCGCGCGCAGCAATCCCGGTGACCGAGCCGACCGGGAGGCCCGCGATCCTGACCTCGTCGCCGGCCCGGATGCCGGCCGCGTTGTGCAGTTGCGCGTGGTAGTGATCGGGACCGGTGAGCCCGCGGTAGAGCACGAAACCGCCGAGGGCGAGACACAGGACCACCACCAGCCCGACCAGACGTCGGCGGCGGCTGAGGAGCGCGACAGAGGAGGTCATCGGCACCGCTCCGAACGTTGGTTGCTGGCCTGCATCTCCGGGACCGGCGTGCTGCCGACCTTCATTCTCGAGCGGCAGACGTAGGTGTTCAGGTAGGAGCCGAGGCCCAGCGTCTTGATGTAGCTGGTCAGGAGGATCTGGGTGCCCTCCAGCGCGCTGGCCAGCTTGGGTGTCTGCTTGACGAAGGACGTGGCCCACGCCGCGAGGCTGCTGACGTCTGCGTTCAGCGGCGCCTTGATGGCCGCGATCAGGCTCGACACCGACGTCACCAGGCCCTGGGCCGCGGTGATGGTCTCGGCGATCTCTTGGCGATGGCTGGCGACCGTGGTGGTGAGCCCGTTGAGCTGCGTGATGATCGAGGCGATCTCGGTCCGCTGGCTGCTGACCGTCTGCATGACCGCACTGACGTTGGTGATGACCGACCCGATGACCTGGTCCCGATCCGCCAGGGTCGCCGTCATCCGGGCGGTCTGGCTGATGAGGTCGCGGATCGCGCCGCCCTCCCCCTGCAGCACCTGGACGATGTCGTTGGCCAACACGTTGACGTCGCTCGGCTTGATCAACGTGAACAGCGGCCGGAAGGCGTTGACCATCGCGGTCAGGTCCAACCCGACGCTCGTGCGGCTCAGCGGGATCGGAGTGTGGCTGTCCTGCGTCGGCCCTGGGGCACCGGTGAGGCGCAACGCGAGGTAGCGCTGGCCCATCAGGTTCAGATAGTCGATGGCGGCCGTGGTGTTGGTGTGCACCACCTCATCCGTCTCGAGGTCGAAGCGCACCAGCGCGCGCTTGCCGGCGAGGTCGATGCTGCTGACCTTGCCGACGCGAACGCCCGCGATCCGCACGTCATCGCCCGCGTGCAGCCCGGAGGCGTCCGAGAACAGGGCCGAATACGAGCGTGTGGAGCCCAGCGATCCGCGACCCAGGGTTCCGGCGACCATGGCGGTCAGCAGCAGGGCGAAGACCGCGAACAGCGCCACGCCGAGCAGTGGTCCCTTGCTGCGCCCCAAGGAGGCTCCCGTGCGCGTCATCGGCAGTTGCTCCCTGCGACGGCGCCGTAGCGAGGACAGTCGGCGGACGAGTACGGATCGCGCACGTCGGTCTTGAAGAACGCGTTCATCTGGATGGCGCCGTCGCGGATGGCGTTCGCACCGTTGAAGAGGACGGCGGGGGCACCCCGCAGGATCGCGGTGAAGGGGTTGATGCCCCCGACGAACGCCTCGTAGGTCGGCGCGACCGCGGCGAAGAACGCCGCGAGATCCTGTCCGTGCAGCGCGAAGAACTGAGCGGCGGCCCCGGTCAGCTCCGTGCCGGCCCGCAGGGTCGAGCCGAGTTGCTGCGCGTGCTGCGCGATCACGGCGGCGGTGGGAAGGGCGGCGCGGATCGCCTGGGCGAGGACCGGCTCGAGGTCGGCGCTCGTCCTCAGATTGGTCGACAGCAGCTCCAGGTCCGCGAACATCGCAGGTTCGTGGGTCCGGGATCGGGCCAGCAGGCTCTGCGCTCGGGCGATGAAGCGATGGAGCGAAGCGCCCTTGCCGTCGAGTGCGTCGGCGAGTTGGGACAGGGTCTCGTCAAGCGTGGTCGGGTCGACGGCGGCGAGGATGCGCTGTGCCGACGCCAGCGTGTCCATCACGCGGATCGATGCGGCGCTGGTGTCGGCGGGGATCACGGCTCCGTCGCGCACGCCCTCGGCGCCGAGTCCGGCCGACCCGACCGACGGCGCCTCGAGGTCGACGTACTCGGCGCCGAAGATGGACCCCGGAAGCACCCGAGCCCGGACGCCCGCCGGGATGTCGACCGACTCGGTGGGATCCAGCACGGCCGTCACGGCGTAGGTCCCGTCGGCGCCGCGGAAGCTCTTGACCTTCACCACGCGACCGATCCGCAGGCCGCGGTACTTCACGCTCGAGTCGACACCGAGCGAATCGCCCAAGGTGGTGACGTGGACGGTCACGGAGACGTTGTTGCCGGCGAATCCGAGATAGCGCAGGCCGAGGTAGCCCGCGCCCACGGCGAAGACGAGCCCGACAACGGTGGCGAGGATCGCGAGGCGCAGGCGGAGGGCGGCGGGCCGGCGGATGGCCCGCGGAAACAGGAGTTCGGACATCGCGCTACCCGGTGATCAGCGGCTGGCGGTCGGGGCCCCACAGGAGCAGGGTCATGACGATGTCGAGGACGACCAGGATGACGATGCTGGACCGGATCGCGCGGCCCGTGGCACGGCCGACACCGGCAGGACCACCGTGCGCGACGTAGCCGTGGTAGCAGTGGATCAGGGTCACGACCGAGGTGAGCACCACGACCTTGATCGCCGAGAACATCACGTCCGTGGGCGTGACGAAGTCACGGAAGTAGTGCTCGTACGTGCCCGCGGACTGGCCGTAGAAGTGGACCACCATCGCGTGGGTCGCCAGATACGTGCCCACCAGACCGAGGATGTACAGCGGCAGCACGACGACCAGCGCGGCGACCAGGCGCGTGCTGGCGAGGAACGGGATCGGACGGATCGCCATCGACTCGACCGCGTCGATCTCCTCGTTGATGCGCATCGCACCGAGGCGCGAGGTGAAGCCGCAGCCGATGCGGGCGGCGAATCCGAGCGCGGCGATGATCGGGGCGAGCTCACGGGTGTTCGCGTAGGCCGAGATGAACCCGGTCAGCGGCGCCAGCCCGATCGCTGCGAGGCCGTTGTGCCCCTCCAGGCCGACCTCCGTCCCGGTCAGGGTCGAGAGCAGCAGGACGACGCCCACAACGCCACCGCCGATCACGAAGATCCCGGAGCCCAGCGTGACCTCGGCCAACACCCGCCCGACCTGCGCGCGATGGTGGCGCATCGCGTGCGGGACGCCGGCGATCGTCTTGTACGCGAAGTAGAACTGCTCGCCGAAGCCGGCCGCGACACGCACGCCGCTGCCCGCCACACTCGCAGCCGTCTGGGTCACCGAGATGCTCATCCGAGCGGCCCCTTCATGAAGCTCTGCGCGATCTGCGAGATGACGAAGTTGGCCGCGAACAGCAGCACGAAGTTCATGACCACGGCGTTGGTCACGGCGTCGCCGACGCCCGCCGGCCCGTGCTTGACGTTCAGCCCCTTGTAGGCCGCGACGACGCTGCAGATCACGCCGAAGATCGCCGCCTTCGCCAGGGACAGGTACAGGTCGTCCATGGAGGCGAGGGTGCTGACCGAGGCGAGGTAGGTGCCCGGCGACAGGTTCATGGCGGCCAGGCTGACGAGCAGCGTGGTGATGATGGAGAAGAACATCACCACGCCGTTGAGCAGGCAGGCGACCGTGACGGTGGCGAGGGTGCGCGGGACGATGAGCCGCTCGACGACCGAGATGCCCATGACCTCGAGGGCGTCCAGCTCGTCACGGATCTTGCGGGAGCCCAGGTCGGCGCAGATCGCCGAGCCCGCCACACCGGACAGCATCAGCGCGGTGATCATCGGCGAGGCCTGGCGTACGACGGCGAGCGTGTTGCCCGCCCCCGTGAACGCGACCGCTCCGACCTGCTGAGCGAGCACGCCGACCTGCAGGGCGAGCACGATGCCGAAGGGGACCGAGACGGCCAGCGCGGGCAGCGTGCAGACGCGGATCGTCTCCCAGGTCTGGTCGATCAGCTCGGCGAGCGGGAATCGACCCTTGCGCAGGGAGGTGATCAGCGCTCCGACGATGCGCACGGCGAGATCCAGCAGCCCTCGGGTCTGCTCCCAGACGCGCCAGCGCGAGCCCTCGCCCAGTCCCTCACGCAGGCCGTCCAGGAAGCCGCCGCGGACGCTCACGCCGGGAGCACGCAGACCCGAACCGGGATCCGCTGGCAGCGTCGCCGTCATGGGCAGGAACCTCGCCTGGTAGAAGCCGATGTGGCTTGACTCACAAAGATTGACTGTAACAGTACTACTGTTTCAGTGATTGCGGTATAGTCAACTGCGTGAGCGTTGCAGCGCGATCGGAACCCGAGGGCTCCGCCTGGACCATTGACCAGTTGGCCATGAGGGTCGGCATGACCGTGCGCACCACCCGGTACTACGCGAGCCTGGGGCTGCTTCCACCGCCCGAGCGACGCGGCCGGGTCGCCTATTACGACGACCGGCATCGACTACGTCTGGAGATGATCCGCACGATGCAGGAGCGCGGGTTCTCGCTGGCGGGCATCGAGCAGCAGCTGTCGCGCCTGCATGACGACGCCTCGCTGGCGGACCTCGAGGTTCGTCGCTCGATGCTGGGCTCCTGGGCCCCCTCGCCGGCCGAGACGCTCGACCGAGCCGGGTTGAACTTCCGCGCAGGCCGAGCCCTGACCGACGCTCAGGTCGATGAGCTCCAGACTCTGGGGGCCATCCAGCCGGACGCCGAGGGCTACGTGGTGATGCCGACCTTCGACGTCGCCGTCGCCCTGTTCGACCTCGACGTCTCGCCCGAGGCCCTTCGCACCGCGACCGACATCATCAGCGAGGCGATGACCACCATGGTGCGACAACTCGGCGTGGTCATGCGCACCGACGTGGTCGAACCCTTCCGCAAGCAGCACGAGAACGCGGACCCGGCTGCGGTCGAGCAGTTCGAGAACACGCTGCGGTCGCTGCGTCAGCTCACCCTCGACGCCGTCGTCGCCCAGTTCCAGCTGGCCCTGAACAAGTTCGCCGCACCGGAGGGGAGAGCGCGCGATGACCGCGACGACTGAGACCGACTTCGACTTCCGGGAGGTCGCCGAGATCCTCGGGTTCGCGGGCCTGTCCGCCTCGGGCGCCAACATCGTGATGCAGCTGGCGCTGCCGGGGGTCGGCCACGGCGTCGCGCGGAGCACGGTCACCTCGGGACAGCTCTTCGCCCATCCCCTCAAGCGCGCGCGAACGACCTTCACCTATCTGGCAGTGGCCATGCTCGGCAACGAGGAGGAGCGGGCCGCGTATCGCGAGGCCGTGAACGTCTCGCATCGCGCGGTGCGGTCGAAGCCCGACGACGCCGTCTCCTACAACGCGTTCGATCCCGAGCTGCAGCTGTGGGTCGCTGCCTGTCTCTATCGAGGCTTGGCCGACAACATGGCCTGGCTCGCCCCCGAGCGCTACGAGCGGGACAAGGATCGGATGCTGCGAGCCAGCGCCGTGCTGGGGACCACGCTGCAGATGCGCGCCGATCAGTGGCCCGCGGACGGTGTCGCGTTCGAGCAGTACTGGGACCGGATGGTCCGCGAGCGCCTCGCGATCGACGACGTCGTGCGCGCGTATCTCGACGAGTTCCTGCTCATGCGGTTCCTGCCGCGACCGCTCTCGACCGTGCTGGGGCGCTTCCACCGCTGGCAGTCGACGGGGTGGCTGCCACCCGAGTTCCGGGCGCTCATGGAGCTTCCGTGGAGTGCGAGGGACCAGAAGCGCTTCGACCTCCTGCACCGCTGGGTGCGGCGCGCCAATGCGCTGATTCCCAGGCCCATCAGGCGTCTGGTGATCGTGGCGCACCTGTACGACTTCCGAATCCGGCGTCGCTTCGGCTGGCGGCTGGTCTGAGTGAACCCGAGGAGAGCACACATGGGTGGTCACAAGCGGCGCGACGTCGAGCTGCGCGACTTCATCGCGGAACAGGCGCTGCTGCTCGGCGCCGGGTCGACGGTGCTGAACCAGCTCGCCATGAAGGGCGTCGGCCTGGGGGTCGCGGAGCACAGCACCACGCTGGCGCGCCCGGCGGATCGGCTGAGGACGACGCTGACCTACGTGTACGTGATGATCCTGGGCACCGATGCCGAGCGCGACACCATCCGGCGCCTGGTCAACCGGGCTCATGCCAGCGTGCGGTCGGAGGGCCGGTACTCGGCCTACGACAAGGACCTCCAGCTCTGGGTGGCGGCGACCCTGGCCCAGAACGGCGCCTTCATCTACGAGAAGACCTTCGGCCCGATGAGCACCTCCAGTCGTGAGCAGGTCTATCGCGACGCTCAGATCTTCGGCAACGCCCTCCAGGTCGATCCGGCGATGTGGCCCGCGACCCTGTCCGATTTCGAGTCGTACTGGAAGGAGTCCCTGGGGCGGATGGAACCCGATCCGGCCGTCCAGAAGTACGTCTCCCTGCTGCTCGATGCCACGTCGCAACCGCTACTGATCCGCCCGCTCATGGGACTTCAGAGCCTGATGTCGCGCGGCAACATCGACCCGCAGGTGCGTGAGGTGCTGGGGTTGCCCTGGACCGAGCGGGATCAGCGACGCTACGACCGCTTCTGGAAGGTGTTCCCGCCGATCTACCGCCGCATCCCCCGAGTGCTGCGGCAATTGCCGCCGCGGCTGATCCTGGCGGAGATGCGCCTGCGGATGCGCTTCAACCGGAGGGTGATATGAGCGGCGCGTTGCTTCGCCAGTTGGCTGACTCGGGATCGACACCCGCCGAGCTGGACGCGATCTGGGCATCGCTGGAGCCCGCACGTGCGGAGACGATCCTCGGGCGTTATCAGGGCAGAGCCATCCCCACCGGCCATCCGCTGGAGAAGGCGCTGGTGCGATCGCGGTGGTGGGGCAAGGAGTTCCGGGCCCTCGACGACGTGTCGCCGCTGCTCTGTCGCGACGACGCCGGCGAGATCTTCTCCAACGTGGAGCTGGGCAACGGCGAGGCGAGCCTGTGGCAGGTCGAGTTCCGCGGCGAGGTGACCGCGACGATGGTCTACG
>JBQCJL010000316.1:0-4539 GCA_051952795.1 Marmoricola sp. | reverse complement strand
CCTTCGTTGACCTGAACCGGACGGTTGAGTGCGCTGATGATGCCCTGCGTGACTGTGGAGCTGAGGCCGTAGGGCGCTCCGATCGCCAACACGCTCTGACCGACCTTGAGGTTGTTGGAATGACCCAAGGTGGCGGGTGTGAGGCCGCTGATGCCCTGGGCCTGGATCACCGCGGAGTCCGTCACCGGATCGGTGCCGATCAACTTGGCCGGGTACACCTTGCCGTTGTTCATGCTGACACTGATCGTGCCGCCCTGACCCGCGACCACGACCACGTGGTTGTTGGTCAGGATCATGCCGTCGGCGCTGAGCACGATGCCGGAGCCGGACCCGGACTGACCCTGTCCCGAGACGTTGATCTGCACGACGGAGGGCAGCACCTTGGCCGCGACCTGTTCGATGGCCGATGCCGAGCCGCCCGTCGAGGTGCCGGTGCTGGTGTTCGGGCTGATGGCCACCGTGGACGCGCCGTCGTCCGACCAGGCATCAGCCCAGGTCGCTCCGCCGACGCCGGCCGCAGCGCCGCCGAGCAGCGCGGCCGCGACGATCGCAGCGATTCCGGCACGCCTGCTGAAGAAGGGCCGTGCGGCCCCCTCCGGCGCGGCCTCGACATAGGGCAGCGGTCGGGTGTGCTCGGTGTCGCCCTCGTACCACTCGGGAGCGGGGCTGGGGGAGTTCGGGTCGATCGGCTCGTCAGGAGTCGTCATGCTCGCCACCTTCTCTCTGGTTGCTGAGAGCCGCCTAGGAGGCGTCTGTACTACCGGCTAGTTCCTCGCGCGGGAGGCTGAACGACAGCGCGGCCCCGCCGTCCGCGCCGCGGCCGACCCGAACGGTACCCCCGTGACGCTGGGCGACATCCGCGACGATCGCGAGCCCGAGGCCGGAGCCGGGCATCGCGCGGGACGCGGCGGACCGGTAGAACCGATCGAACACCCGGGGCATGTCCACGGGATCGATGCCCGGTCCCTGGTCGATCACCACCAGCGTTCCCTCCTGCAGACGCACCTGGATGGTGCCGCCCTCCGGCGACCACTTGATCGCGTTGTCGAGCAGGTTGGTCACCGCGCGCTCCAACGAGGGCGCGTCACCGACGGTGGGCCAGGGTTCCAGGGCCACGTCGAAGGTCTGGGTGATGGCGCGGCGCCGGGCGCGGACGAGCGCCGCATCGACGACCTCTGCGAAGTCGAGCCGCTGGTGGGCCTGGGTGATCGGCTGTTCGCGGGCCAGTTCGACCAGGTCACCGATGAGCGCGGTCATCTCGGAGATCTGTGCGCGGACGTCGTCGAGGATCTCCTGGCGCACCGGACCCGGCAGCTGTTCGTTGGACTGGGCGAGCAGGTCCAGATTGGTGCGCATGCTGGTCAGCGGCGTCCGCAGCTCGTGACTCGCGTCGGCGACCAGCTCGCTCTGCCGCTGATGCGAGCCGGCGAGGGCGGCGACCATCGAGTTGAACGCGCCCGCGAGCTGGGCGACCTCGTCGCGCCCCTCGATCCTGATCGCCTGCAGCTGCCCGGTGCGGCCGATGGCGTCGACCGCGGCCGTCAGGCGCCGCAGGGGGCTCAGGCCATCGCGGGCGACCAGGTAGCCCGCCGCGCCCGCTGCCCCGACCCCGAGCAGGCCGAAGGCGATCAGTACCAGGCGGAGGTGGTCCAGCATCGTGTCCGTGGGCTGCAGCGATTGCGCCAGCACCAGGGCCTCGCCGCTCCCCGCCCGCACGCTCACCATCCGGTAGCGCACGCCGTTGGCGGTGACCGTGCGCGCGGACGACCGCGCCTTCCCGGCCGCCACGGTGAGCTCGGGAGGGCCGACCGTGAGGGTGTCCACCTGGTCGGCGCTGCGCGCCTGGGGGATGGTGTGCAGGTCGATGAAGATGATCTTGACGTTCGCCACGGCCAGGGCCCAGGAGGGCACTCGGTCGGCCTCGAGCTCGGCCAGCTCCGAGCTCCTGGTCGCCTGCACGGCTCGCGCTCGTAGCGAGGCGTCGAGGGTGCTCAGCGACTGCTGGCGGACGGTGAAGTAGGCCGCGAACGCGAGCGCCGTGACACCGAGGCCGACGGCGAGCGTGGTGAGGACGATGATGCGGCCGGCGAGACTGCGCCGACTCAGGAACGAGCCGTCGGCCGCGTGGTCAGTGGGTCTCGCGGAGGACATACCCGACCCCACGCACGGTGTGGAGAAGTCGTGACTCGCCCTCGGCTTCGGTCTTGCGCCGGAGGTAGCCGACGTAGACCTCGAGGCTGTTGGCCGAGGTGGGGAAGTCGTAGCCCCACACCGACTCGAGGATGTGCATGCGCTTGAGCACCCGCCGCGGGTTCTCGAGGAACAGCTCGAGCAGGGCGAACTCCGTGCGCGTGAGCTCGATCGGGCGACCGTCCCGCGTCACCTCGTGGGAGGCGAGGTCCATGCGCAGACCGGCGAACTCGAGCACCTCGTCCGGATAGTCCTCCTCCACACTGCCGCCGGTACGGCGCAGCAGGGCGCGGGTGCGGGCGAGCAGCTCCTCGAGGGCGAAGGGCTTCACCATGTAGTCGTCGGCTCCGGCGTCGAGTCCCTCGATGCGATCGCCGACGGCGTCGCGAGCGGTCAGCACCAGGATGGGCACCATGTTGCCGACCTCGCGCAGCGCCTTGGTGGTCTCGATCCCGCCGAGTCGCGGCATCATCACGTCCATGATCACCAGGTCCGGCTGTGCCTGACCGATGCTGGCCAGGGCCGCGGCGCCGTCCTCGGCGGTCTGCACCGTGTAGCCGTTGAACTCCAGGGAGCGGCGGAGCGAATCGCGGACCGCCCGGTCGTCCTCGGCGATGAGGATGGTGGCTCCCGATTCGGTGGCGTCGTCGCGCATGGTGGCGGTGGTCTCCTCGTCCTCAGCGGTCGTTCGGGTCGGGCAGCACGGACTCGATGATCAGGCCGGCCACCATGATGACGACCGCCCCGAGGATGGCATCGCCGAAGGTGTCGACGTGGAAGTTGAGGGACAGGTCGCCCGCGATCTTGCTGGTCAGCAGGAGCATCAGCGCGTTGATGACGATGAGCAGCAGGCCCAGCGACAGGATGATGAAGGGGAAGGACAGGAGCTGCGCCGCGGGCTTCACGAAGGCGTTCACGATGCCGAAGACGGCTCCGACGCAGATGACCTGCACGATCCGGTCGGAGGTCTTGGTGCTCCCGGTGAACTCGATGCCGGGGACCAGCCAGGCGGCTACCCCGAGCGCCAGGGCGTTGGTCAGCACCCACACCACGATCTTCTTGAGCATTGGGCCGGCATTCCTCTCGGAGTCTTCAAGCGGCGCTTCGGGGCCACCTTATGCCCCAGATCCGTGCGAACCGAGTAGCGTGCGAAGGAGGGCCGGATCCGCGCGCAACCCCTGCGTGGAGGCGGTCGTGGAGTTAGTGCGAACGGACGACGATCTCGTTCCTCGCCGATGACAGAGAGGGACTCGATGACGACCCATGCGACCGGCGGATCGGGCGGTTCCGCGGAACTGGTCCAACTGCTGACCCCGGAGGGCGAGCGCGTTCACGATGCGCGCTACGACCTCGATTTCACCGACGAGCAGCTCTACGGCTTCTACCGTGACATGGTCATGGCGCGGCGCTTCGACATCGAGGCCACCGCGCTCCAGCGCCACGGCGAGCTCGGGCTGTGGGCCCAACTGCTCGGCCAGGAGGCCGCCCAGATCGGTGCCGCGCACGCGCTGCGACCGCAGGACTTCGTGTTCCCCACCTACCGCGAGCACGGCGTCGCCTATTGCCGCGGGGTGGATCCGCTGGATGTGCTGAGTCTCTTCCGAGGCATCGATCACGGCGGCTGGGATCCGCTGGAGCACAACTTCGGCCTCTACACGGTGGTGATCGGCGCCCAGACCCTGCACGCCACCGGCTATGCGATCGGCATCCAGCGCGACGGCCTCGTCGGCACGGGCGACCTCGAGCGCGACGCTGCCGTGGTCGCGCACTTCGGTGACGGCGCCTCGAGTCAGGGCGACGTGAACGAGGCGTTCGTCTTCGCCACCTCGTATCAGGCGCCGGTGGTGTTCTTCTGTCAGAACAACCAGTGGGCGATCTCCAACCCCATCGAGCACCAGAGCCGGATCCCGCTCTACCACCGCGCCGACGGGTTCGGCTTCCCCGGAGTCCGGGTCGACGGCAACGACGTGATGGCCACCTACGCCGTCACGCAGGCCGCTCTCGAGCGCGCCCGGGAGGGGAGCGGCCCGACGTTCATCGAGGCGTTCACGTATCGGATGGGCGCGCACACCACCACCGATGACCCGACCCGCTACCGGCTCTCCAACGACGTGGAGATGTGGAAGCTGAAGGACCCGATCGCGCGACTCCAGGCGTACCTGGCCCGGACCGGCCTCGCCGACTCCGACTGGTTCGCCGAGGTGGACGCGGCGGCGGACGAGTTCGGCGCGAAGCTTCGCGAGGGCTGCCACAGCCTTCCGGATCCGGAGCCCGGAGCGATCTTCGACCACGTCTACGCCGAGCCCAGTCCGCTGGTCGAAGCCGAGCGCGCCGACTACCTGGCCTTCG
>JBQCJL010000315.1:0-9265 GCA_051952795.1 Marmoricola sp. | reverse complement strand
TCAGCAGATTCCGTGGGCTACGACCTCGTAGGCCAGCATGTCGGCGGTCGCTATCGCGTGGTCGCTCGGATCGGGCGCGGCGGGATGGCGACGGTCTACCGAGCGCACGATGACCACCTGGGCCGCGACGTCGCCCTGAAGGTGTTCGATCGCGGGCTCGCCAGTCCCCGAGATCTGCAACGGCAGCAGGAGGAGGTGCGTCACCTCGCCGGCCTCGCCCACCCGGGGCTGGTGACGCTCTTCGACGCGATCTCGGACGACGGCGGTCATACGGTCCTGGTGCTCGAATACGTCGCCGGCAGCGACCTGCGCACACGCCTCTCGCAAGGGCCCCTCCCACCGAGCACGGTGGCAGCGATCGGACGCGACGTAGCCGGTGCGCTGGCCCATATCCACAGCCACAACGTCGTGCACCGCGACGTCTCGCCGGGCAACATCCTGCTCCCCTCCCACGCCACGTACGACCATGACATCGCGGCCAAACTCACCGACCTCGGCATCGCGCGCGTCATCGATGCCGGCGACCTGACGGCTACGGGAACGCTGATCGGCACCGCTGCCTATCTGAGTCCGGAGCAGGTCCAGGGGCAGCCGGTGGCCGGACCCAGCGACGTCTACTCCCTGGGTCTGGTCCTCCTCGAGTGCCTGACCGGCGAGCGGGAGTTCGATGGTCCCGCCACCGAATCGGCGGTAGCTCGCCTGCATCGCGACCCGACCACGTCTCAACAGCTGCCACCGCATTGGCGTGAGCTGATCCTGGCGATGACCGCGCGCGACCCCGGCGATCGACCGACCGCCGCGGAGGCGGCCGACGCGCTCCAGACTGTCCGATCGATCGGGGACACCCCCGCGCCCTCCGCTACAGAGACCGCCCGCCTGCCGCTCGCCGATCTGGCCGCGAGTCACGGACTGCCGAGACTGCCGCTGCTCGCGGGTGGCGTCGCGCTCCTCGTCGCGATCCTGCTCATCGTCATCGTGACCAGCTCGTCGAGCGGTTGGCAGCCACCGAAGCCGGTCAACTACCCGACGCCCGCCGGGCAGCTCGGCACCCACCTGAAGCAACTGGAGCGGGCCGTCTCACCGGACGTGCCTCAGTAGCTGCTCAGGCCTCGGTCTCGGCATTCGCATCGGCCTCGGGGTGGTCGTCCTCCTCAGGGGGATCGTCCTCGACGGGCGGCTCGTCCCCGAGCGGTCCCGGCGGCTTCGGCGCGTTCGGGGCTGGGCCGGGATCGGGGGTCACGGCGGGCTCCTCCGGCTGGGGAGATCGCGGGGGAACCGCCTCGGGCTCTGCTGGCTGTTCGCTCATGTGATGCAGGTACCCGACCCACCGGCAGTCATTCGGAAGGACGAGGGCTACGCTCCGAGCGTGGATGTGGTGCGCACCCCTGAATCGCGGTTCGTCGGCCTGCCCGACTATCCCTTCGAGCCGCGCTACCTCGACGTGACCGCGGCGGACTCGCCCGCCATCCGCATGCACTTCGTCGACGAGGGCCCGCGCGACGGCCGACCCGTGGTGCTCCTCCACGGAGAGCCGAGTTGGAGCTACCTCTATCGCTCGATGATCCCGCCGCTGGCCGCCGCCGGCTACCGCGTGCTGGCGCCGGACCTCATCGGCTTCGGCAAGTCCGACAAGCCGACCCGGATGTCCGACTACAGCTACCTGCGGCACGTCCAGTGGGTGACCTCCTGGATCGAGCAGTTGGATCTTCGCGATGTCACGGTGTTCGTGCAGGACTGGGGCTCGCTCATCGGGCTTCGGATCGCGGCCGAGCAGCAGGATCGGTTCAGCCGGATCGTCGTCGGCAACGGATTCCTGCCGACCGCCCAGCAGGGGACTCCCCTCGCGTTCCACCTCTGGCGCGCCTTCGCCCGGTTCACGCCGATCTTCCCGACCGGGCGGATCCTGCAGACCGGCACGGTGACCGACCTGCCGCGGGACGTGATGGCGGCCTACGACGCCCCCTTCCCGTCGCGGCGCCACCTCGCCGGCGCCCGGGCCTTCCCGCGCCTGGTTCCGACCTCGCCCGACGATCCGGCGATCCCCGCCAACCGCGCCGCCTGGGAGACCCTCGGCGGATGGGAGAAGCCGTTCCTCTGCCTCTTCGGCAGGAACGACCCCATCCTCGGCAAGGCCGATCGGCCACTGATCGAGCACGTGCCCGGGGCACGGGATCAACCGCACGACCGCCTGCGAGCAGGGCATTTCCTGCAGGAGGACGTCGGGCCGGAGCTCGCGCGCCGCATCATCGACTGGAAGGCCTGAGCCCCTCAGCCCTCGGCCGCGAAGAGGTGCCAGCGACCGGGGACGCCTTTGAGCTCGTACTCGCCACGATCGACGAACGCCGCCCCGGTTCCCGCCGTGAGCAGCGGGATCGCGGCCGACACCAGGATCTCCCCCGCCTCGGCGAGACCACCGATCCGCGCGCCGATGTGCACGGCGAGACCGGCGACATCCTCGCCGCGGATCTCCACCTCGCCGGTATGGATGCCGGTCCGCACCTGGAGGCCGGCGGACTCGAGGGCGACCCGGATCGACCGAGCGCAGCCGATGGCGCGGCCAGGACTGTCGAAGATGGCCAGGAATCCGTCACCGGCGGTGTTCACGATCCGGCCGCGGAAGCGCGCCACCTGGGCTCGGACGATCTGGTCGTGCAGCTCCAGGCGATTGCGCCACACGGCATCACCGAGCTCGGCGGCGAGGACCGTGGAGCCGACGATGTCGGTGAACATCATCGTGCAGAGCGAGCGCTCCACGCCGGCGCCGCCGCGAACGCCCGTGACGAACTCCTCGATCTCGTCGAGCACGGCGTCGTTGTCACCGACCCAGAACAGGATGTCGGGTCCGGGCAGCTCGACGAGCTCCGCGTTGGGCAGATGCTCGGCGAGATAGCGGGAATGGCCCGGACCCAGCCAGGTCATCGGGTTGTCCGTCCGGCCGATCACCAGGGCGCGCGTCTGGATCTGGGGCAGGACGTCGCGGACATCCGTCACGCCCATCTGCGCGAGGAGGGCGCGCGCCATCGAGGGCGTCGCGGCAAGGTTGCCGGCGCGGTCCCACCAGTCGCGGAACCCTGCGTTTCCCGCCGCGCTCGGGGCAAGCATGCTGAGCACGTCCACGCCGTGCTCGACGGCGTCGGGCTCGACCATGGTGGCGAAGTCGGGCGCGTTGTCGAGGTCGAGGCCGAAGCGGTAGTCGTCCTTGTTCACGAAGAGCGGCACCCCGTTGATCAGGATCAGACCGGCGACCCGCTCGGGAGCGAGCGCAGCCAGCAGGACCCCCTCGGGTGCGGCTTGATAGGGCGCGATCACCACCGCGCCGGTGCTGCCCAGATGGTCCAGAACGGCCAGACCATCCTCGGCCGCCCGCTGGGGCGTCGGAGGATCGGAGACCGAACCGCGGTCCGAGAGGCCGATGCCCTGACGGTCGAAGCGGATCAGCCGACCGAACGCGGTGAGCCGGCGCAGGAAGCGCGCGAGCCCCGGCTCCTCGTCCATCACATCGATGGGCACGCTGAGGCCGGTGAACAGGAGCAGGTCGACGGGACCGTCGCCGGTGACCTGGTAGGCGATGTCGGCGCCGCGGGACGTCGCATATCGGGTCCGCGGGTGCTCGCTCACGAGGCTAGCCTCGCGGATGCGAAGGCAGGACGCACGCCTCGTCGAGGCCGAAGATCCGATTCAGCCGTCCGAAGCCCATCCAGGAGCCGATGCACATGCTCAGTTCCACCGCCTCCCGCTGGTCGAACACCGTGAGCATGCGGTCCCAGAAGGAGTCGTCGATCGCGTGGTGGTCGGTCGCGTAGAGCTCGGCGAACTCAGCGGCCAGGCGCGCCCGGACGCCGAGCCGAGCGGTGGTCCGCCACTCAAGGACACTCTGTGCGAAGTCGTCGTCGACCCTCCGCCCGTCCCGCTCGGTGCGCCAGGCGAGGCAGAAGAGGCACCCGTTGATCTGAGCGATCCGCAGCCGCGCCGCTTCGAACTCGTCGAGAGCCAGCGTGCTGTGCTCGTAGACCGCCATCGCGAAGTGCGAGGCCGCAACCCCGATGCCGGGAACCAGCTCACCCCACACGTAGGTGATCGGGTCCTTGCCCTCCGGAATCTCGATGCGCACGGGATCGTCCGTCCTCAGTGGGCCAGCGTGGGGTCCCAGCGGTTGGCGATGAGCTTGAAGCTCGGAGTGTCCTCCAGCGAGGTCATCGCCTCGTAGATGCGCTCGTACTCCGTGCCCGCGATGCGCCACCTGCCGTCGGCCTCGCGACGATACCGGTCGTTGTAGTAGCCGGCGCCGCGGATGATGATCTTGAAGTCGGGCACGATCACGGTGTCCTCGAAACCCCACTTCGCCGTCGCCGTGTCGCCGTCGACGTCGATCTCGTGGTGGTTGGCGATGTGCACGGTGACGATGCCCGGACCGAGGTTCTCCCGCATGAAGCCCACGACGTCCTCGCGACTGTCGTAGTGCACGGGCTTGTCCATCGCCTGGGTGCCGTACCGAGCGACCACGTCCCGGGCGAGGCAATCGCCGAAGTCGTCCCACTCCTTGAGGTCCAGCGTGCGGAAGTAGCGGTACTTCAGCTGGCGGATTTCCTCGATCGCTTGCAGATCCATGGCAGCGATACTAGAACGCGTTCTAGAAATGCGACAGGGGGATGATGGGTTGGTGTCCTCCACCGACAAGGCGGCGACCCTCCTCGCCCTCCACACCGGCCCCGGCTTCGTGCTCCCCAATGCCTGGGACGCCGGCTCGGCCCGCATCCTCGAGCAGGTCGGCTTTCCAGCGATCGCGACCACGAGCGCCGGCATCGCCTGGTCGCTCGGCATCCCCGACGGCGGCGCCCTCGACCGCGACACCATGCTCGAGCACCTCGGCCGCATCGCCGCGGCCGTCGACGTCCCGGTGACGGCCGACCTCGAGGCCGGGTATGGCACGACCGCGGACGAGGTCGCGGCCACGGTCGCCGCGGCCGTCCGACTCGGAGCAGTCGGAGCAAACATCGAGGATGTCGTCGAGGACCGGCTCTATGGGATCGACGAGGCCGCCGAGCGCATCGCGGCGGCTCGACACGCAGCACCGCGCGGCACCTTCGTCCTCAATGCGCGCACCGACACCTATTTCGGCAAGGCGACCGGCGATCGCTTCGCCGAGACCCTCAAGCGTGCGCAGCGCTACCTCGACGCCGGGGCGGACTGCATCTTCGTTCCCGGCGACGCCGACGCCGAGACGATCGGGCGGCAGGCGGCAGCGATCCCGGCGCCGCTCAACATCGTGGCCGGGTTGGCCAACGCGATCGACGCGCCCACCCTCTACTCGCTCGGCGTCCAGCGGGTCAGCCTCGGCGGCAGCCTCGCTCGGGTGCTGCTCACCGCCTTGGAGCGGGCGGGACGCGAGCTCCACGAGTCCGGGACGTTGAGCTTCCTCGACGGAGCGATCAGCTACGCCGACCTGCAGGCTCGGTTCGGCGACTAGGCAACCGGCGCGACCCGCAGCGGGATCGGCTGCAGCGGGAACAGCGTCACGGCCGAGTTGACCGGAACCCGGTCGGAGTCGAGCACCGAGGCCATCTCGAACTCGCGCACCAGAAGCGCCAGGGCGGCCACCGACTCGAGCATCGAGAAGTGCTGCCCGATGCAGGCGCGCGGGCCCGCTCCGAACGGCATCCAGGCGTAGCGATTCGCTGGGTCGCCGTCCAGGAAGCGACCGGGCGTGAACGTGTCCGGATCGGGCCACAGCTCCGGGTCGTGATGCACCGACCAGATCGAGACCGCGGCGTCGGCCCCGGCCGGGATCTCGTAGCCACCGACCTCGCACGACTCCAGCAGTCGCCTGCCGACGAAGGGAGCCGAGGGATACATCCGCATCGCCTCCTTGAGGACGGCCGTGGTGTACGGGAGTCCGGAGTGCAGGTCGGCGGGTGTCGGGCGGTCGTCGCCGATGACGGCCTTCACCTCGTCGCGGATCCGCTGCTGGATGTCAGGGTGCCGGCCGATGAGGTGCAGCGCGAAGGTCAGCGCCGAGGACGTGGTCTCGTGGCCGGCCAGCAGGAAGATCAGGATCTGGTCGCGGACCTCGTCGTTGGAGAGTCGCTCCTCGCCGTCGCGCGCATCCAGAAGCAGGCTGATCAGGTCGTCGGACCGCTCCCCGCTGGCTCGGCGCTCCTCGATGATCCGGTCGACGACGTCGTAGAGATTCGCCTGCGCGGCCCGAAGCTCGGTGTTGAGCGGGATCGGCCACGACAGCGGCACCTTGCCGCCCATGGCGGCCCGCTTCATGATGCCGCCCTGGGCCCTCGGGAACTCCGTGGCGATGGTCGCCTCGAGCTCGTCCAGACCGTCGCCGAACAGCACCCGGCCCACGACGCGGAGCGTCAGATGGGTCATCGCGGAGCTCAGCTCGACCTCGTCGCGATCGCGCCACGACAGCGCGACGGCGTCCACCTCCTCCAGGATCATCTGGAGGTAGCCGTCGACACGGGCTCGGGTGAAGACCGGCTGCACGAACCGCTTCTGCCGCAGCCACTCGTCGTCCTGCGCGGTCAGCAGGCCATCGCCGAAGATCTGCCGGAACTCTCGGTAGAGGGCATTGTCCTTGCGGAAGTTCCCCCAGGTCTTGGCGCTGAAGACCTTCTCGGCGCCTTCTGCGGTGTGCAACAGATAGACGGTGTTGCGCAGGCCGGGCGGCCCGACCTCGATCCGCACCGTGCCGCCGCTCGCCCTGGTTCCGACAGCGAACTCGACGCGATTGTGGACGAACTCCTTCACGCCCCCGAACAGGCCCCGCGTCGGGTGGAGTGGCGGCTGTGGAAGTGCCATGCGCCGAGCGTAAACCGCAGGTGCGGCCGTTGGGGAGACAAGCAGGCGGGCCTGTCTCCCCAACAACCGACCTCCGACGCCATGGAGGGCAACCCGGAGGGGCTGGTCGGCGTCAGGGGCGGCGAGCAGCACACGGACGGGTCAGCATCCGCACACTCCACTCCCAGAAATGAGCGTAGGGGCGCACCGAGTCGGCTCGCAGGAAAACGGCTCAACCAGCCAGGAAAGCGAGCAGATCCTGTCGCGTGAGGACGCCGATGGGGCGCCCATCCTCGTGTACCAGCAGGGCGTCGGCATCCGCGAGTGCCTCGACGGCGTCGGAGACCGCAGCGCCCGAGCCGACCGTCGGAAGGGGCGGACTCATGTGCTGTTCGACCTGATCGGCGAGTCGGGCCGACCCGGCGAACAGCGCGTCGAGCAGCACCCGCTCCGAGACCGATCCGGCGACCTCGGCCGCCATCACCGGCGGCTCGGCGCGCACGACCGGCATCTGCGAGACGCCGTACTCGCGCAGGATGTGGATGGCCTCCGCGATCGTCTCCCCCGGATGGGTGTGGACCAGCGCCGGAATGTCCCCGCTCTTGGCCCGGAGCACCTGACCGACGGTCTTCGAACCGGTGGGCGGAAGGAACCCGTACTGCGCGAGCCACTCATCGTTGAAGACCTTGGTCAGATAGCCGCGGCCCGAGTCCGGGAGCAGCACCACGATCAGGGCGTCAGGGTCGTCCAACTCGTGCGCTAGCTGAACCGCGGCGAAGGCGGCCATGCCGGACGATCCGCCGACCAGCAGTCCATCCTCGCGGGCGAGCCGGCGCGTGAACGCGAAGGAGTCGGCATCGGAGACCTCGATGACCCGATCGACGATGGTGCGGTCGTAGGTCTCCGGCCAGAAGTCCTCGCCGACGCCCTCGACCAGGTACGGACGACCCGTTCCGCCCGAGTACACCGAGCCGGCGGGGTCGGCTCCGACGATCTGCACGTCGGGGTTCTGCTCCTTGAGATACCGGCCGACGCCGCTGATGGTCCCGCCCGTGCCCATGCCGGTGACGAAGTGGGTGATCTTGCCGTCGGTCTGGCGCCAGATCTCCGGGCCCGTGGTCGCGTAGTGCGAGGCCGGGTTGTTCGGGTTCGAGTACTGGTCGGGCTTCCAGGCGTTGGGCGTCTCGCGCACCAAACGGTCGGAGACGTTGTAGTAGGAGTCGGGATGCTCCGGGGCGACCGCGGTCGGGCACACGACGACTTCGGCGCCGTAGGCCTTCAGGACGTTCCGCTTGTCCTCGCTCACCTTGTCCGGACAGACGAAGATGCAGTGGTAGCCACGCTGCTGGGCCACCAGCGCCAGACCCACGCCGGTGTTGCCCGACGTCGGCTCGACGATGGTCCCGCCCGGCTTGAGCTCGCCGGAGGCCTCGGCCGCGTCGATCATCTTGACCGCGATCCGGTCCTTCACCGACCCGCCCGGGTTGAGGTACTCGACCTTGGCGAGCACGGTGGTACGGGTATCCCCGACAGCGCGGTTCAGCTTGACCAGCGGGGTGTTGCCGATCAGCTCCAGCAGCGAGTTCGCGTACTCCATAGGGCCACTCTGTCAGGCCCACCCCGAGACGTCATACGGACGGCGCGCCCAGGCGCACCGTCCGTATGACGTTGTCGGATCAGTTGTCCCGCAGCGCCGCGATGATGCGCAGCAGCTCGATGTAGATCCAGATGATCGTGACGGTGAGGCCGAAGGCCGCGCGCCACGACTCACGCTCCGGGAGGCCCGCCGCTACGCCTCGCTCGACGAAGTCGAAGTCGAGGATCAGCATGAAGATGCCCAGGGCGAGCCCGACGAAGCTGATCACGATGGCGAAATGCGAGAACGGGTCGTTGAAGCCGAAGTCGCTCCGGAAGAAACTCAGGACGAAGTCGACCAGCGAAAGCCCCACGAAGCCCCAAGCAGCGGCCATCACCCACGTGCGGAAGCGGTTGCCGACGCGGATGTCGAAGAAGCGGTAGGCAGCGAGAGTCGCCGCGACCGCCACAAAGGTGCCTGCGACGGCCATGATGACCACGCCGTGATACTGCGTCGTCTGACCCGAGCTGTTCACCGTGACGGTGTTCTCGAGAGCCTTGCTGAAGGCGCCGACGGCGATGCCCTCGAACGCCGCGTACGCAAGCACGAGTGCCGGGCTGACGACCCGTTTGAAGTTGTTGGCCATGGCCAGAGCGAAGCCGCCGATCGACCCGACAGCCGCGAGCCCGTAGAGCTTGCCGGCCGCACCGGGAGCCGTGATGTCGCCGGTGCTCAGCCACGTGATCGCAGCCGCCACGAAGACGACCAGCAGCGTGATGCCGGTCTTCTGGACCACCGAGTCGATGGTCATCGGACGCTGGTCGACCGCCGTGTGGGTGAGCGGCGTGCCGTAGGCGTCCACCTGGCCGAAGCCGGCGTAGCCCTGACCGTTGCCCGCGT
>JBQCJL010000314.1:0-2367 GCA_051952795.1 Marmoricola sp. | reverse complement strand
CGCGGGGGTTGAGCAGGCAGGAGCACTTCTGGTTCTTGAAGACGTGGTCGAGACAGGCCTGGTTGCAGGCGATGCAGGTGTTGATCTCGTCCGCCCGCTCGAGCCGGGCCTTGTTCACGAAGTCGGGATCCGCCAGCAGCGGCCGCGCCATGGACACCAGGTCGGCGTCACCGCGCTGCAGGATCTCCTCGACCATCTCCGGCGAGTTGATCCGGTTGGACGCACAGACCGGGATCTCGACGGCGGCCTTCAGCCGAGCGGTCGCCCAGGTCCAGGCACCCTGCGGAACCTGCGTGATGATCGTGGGGACGCGGGCCTCGTGCCAGCCGATGCCGGTGTTGAAGACCGTGGCGCCGGCCTCCTGCAACAGGCTCGCCAGCTCCTCCACCTCATCCCAGGTCTGACCGCCCTCGACCAGGTCGAGCAGGGAGATCCGGTAGATGATCGGGAATCCGTCGCCGACGGCCTCGCGCGTGCGCCGCACGATCTCGACCGGGAAGCGCATCCGGTTGGTCGAGGAGCCACCCCACATGTCCGTGCGCCGGTTGGTCCGGGCGGCGAGGAACTGGTTGATCAGGTAGCCCTCGGAGCCCATGATCTCGACCGCGTCGTAGCCGGCCCGCTGGGCGAGCTTGGCCGAGCGCGCGAAGTCGCTCGCGGTCCGGTCGACGCCCTTGGTGGACAGCGCGCTGGGCTTTAACGGGTTGATCGGAGCCTGGATCGCGCTGGCGCTCACGGACCACGGGACGTAGGAGTACCGCCCGGCGTGCAGGATCTGCAGTGCGATCGCGCCACCCTCGTCGTGAACCGCTGCCGTCACGCGCTTGTGCCGCTCCGCCTGCAGCTTGGTGGTCATCTCGGAGGCGAAGGGCTTGAGCCAGCCGCGCTTGTTGGGGGCGTAGCCGCCGGTGACGATGAGGCCGGTGCCGCCGCGGGCACGCTCGGCGAAGTAGGCCGCGAGCTTGTCGATGTCCCAGGGGTGGTCCTCGAGGCCGGTGTGCATCGAGCCCATCACGACCCGGTTGCGCAGGGTGAGGTCGCCGATCGTGAAGGGGGACAGCATCAGGTCGTACTTGCGCTTTTCGGGGTCCCCGACCGGTTGTGCGGAGCGCAGCGGAGCAGAAGCGGGTGGGGTGAAGTTCATGATCGGTGTGCCTCCAGGTATTCGGCGAGCCATTGGGTCCAGAACCGCTCGGCGAGGATGCCGCCGCGGAGTACGAGGTATTGGTCGAGCTCCTGACCGTCGAGCGCCGAGGGATCCGCATAGTCGCGCCGCTCGAGCGACTCGTAGTGCGCCAGCCGGATCCGATGCTCGGCGAGGTGCCGCTCGACCTCGTGCAGCACCGCAGCGCGGTCGCCGTACGAGGCGGCCCGCATCTTGACGGCGAGGGTGTTGCGCAGGGCGTCGCTCGGTGTGGTCTCGGCGATCCACTCCGCGAGCACCTTCTCGCCCAGCGGAGTGACGCGATAGGTCTTGGTGGTCTCGCCGTCGGTCTCCACCCAGCCGTCCGCGGCCATCCGGTGCAGCACCTTGTAGATCTGCTGGTGGGTGGCACTCCAGAAGAATCCGATCGAAGCCTCGAACCGACGCGCGAGCTGGAGGCCCGCCGCAGGTTGTTCCCGCAGCGAGACCAGGAGCGCGTGTTCGAGGGCCACGGACCGAGGATGCCCCATTGCAACGAGTTGTGCAACTAGTTGCATCTGGTGATCCGGGCCACAGCGAGCCACGATGAGCCCATGGATGCCGCCGACCTCCGCGCACTGCAAGCCCCGCTGAAGGACCGCTATCGCGCAGATCCGGCCAGCGCCCGAACATCCCTCCATGCGGACGGCCGAGCGGACCTGGCGGGCATCACGTTCGAGGTCGCGCAATGGTCAGGACCGACCCGTGCGGGACTCCACCTGGCGGCCGGCGGCACCGGCGGCGACGCCTGCTCGGGCGACATGCTGCTCGAGGCGGTGCTCGCTTGCGCGGGCGTCACGCTCCGCTCGGTAGCGACGGCCATGGGCATCGAGATGGACGCGCTCAGCGGCGAGGCACGCGCCGCCTTCGATGCCCGGGGGACGCTCGGCCTCTCCCGTGACGTGCCGGTGGGTATCACTGACCTCGAGGTGACCTTCACCCTCGACACGGATGCGTCGGATGACGCCCTCGCCAAGCTCGGCGAGCTCGCGGAGCGGTACTGCGTGGTCGGGCAGTCGCTGGCGGAGCCGGCTCGGGTGGTCGTGCGGCGGGGTGGCGCCGTTTCACAACAACTGTTGTGAAACCCCCCTTCCCCACCAACAAACCGTGAAAGTAAATATGTAATAATACGCACAAAAATAATCAAATTGGTAAAGGCACCGGTCCGCTTCGCGGTGTGAAGG
>JBQCJL010000313.1:0-2214 GCA_051952795.1 Marmoricola sp. | reverse complement strand
CCGGAGGGCCCGTAACCACACCACCGCCCCCCCCCCGGAGTTTGCGGAGGACCGGGTGGGCCCTTCACCACACCACCGCCCCCCCCCCGCCGTTTGAGCCGGACCCGGTGGGTCCGTCACGAACCCTCCGCGACTGCAGCGGCAGGTGGTGAGCGCCGCGCCGATGTGGTCGAGCAGATCCCGCGCCGCGAGGGTCTCTATCGGGACGACGCGATCGGCGAGCGCGACGAAGATCAGCGGCGTCCCGTTGGCGTCGACGGCGAAGCCAGCCATCGAGTGCACGCCCGTGAGCGTGCCGGTCTTGGCGCGGACGAGGCCGAGAGCCGTCGTCGAGGTCTTGTCGAAGCGGTACTTCAGCGATCCGTCGAAGCCGGCGACGGGCAGATCGACGAGCAGCCCGGACAGTCGCGGATGCGTGTCCGCCAGGCGGAGGATCGCCGCGATGGTCTGCGGCTCGAGCCGATCGTGACGCGAGAGACCACTGCCGTCGTGCAGGGTGAGCCCGGCCGTCGGGACACCCAGGCTCTTGAGCGTCTGCTCGATGGCGGTGACCGCGCCGTCGAAGGTGGCCGGCTGCCCGGCCGCGATCGCGACGTGTCGCGCGATCACCTCCGCGGCGAAGTTGTCGCTGGAGGTCAGCGTCTCGGAGAGGACGTCGACGAGTGGCGCGCTGGTGACCCGCGCGATGACGGGGGCAGTCGGCGGCGCTGTGGTGCCCCCGGCGACCGCGACCTTGATGTCGTGCTGGTGGAGCAGGCTCGCGAAGACCTGCGCGGCCATCGCCGGCGGATTCGCGACCACGGACCCGTTGCCCAGGTGCGCCTCGTTGGTCCACAGCGCGCTGATCGGGGCGATCACGTCGCTGGTGAAGTACCCGGGCTCCCAGCTCGGGTTGAGGCCCGGGCCGTGGAACAGGGACGCGTCGTAGCTGAGCCGGACGCTGCGGACGCCGTGCGCCTTGAGATAGCTGGCCGGGTTGGCGGCGAGGCCGGCGAGCGTCGCGCGCTTGGGGTAGCCGGCCTTGGGTGAGCTCTTGGTGGCCAGGTACGGGTCGCCGCCGCCGACGGGCGCGATCGTCGACCGACCTGTCATGCGGACGCTGGTGGTGAAGTGCGCCTGCGGCCCGAGGGTCTGGAGCGCCGCGGCGGCGGTCAGCAACTTGAGCGTCGACGCCGGCGTGACCGGCCCGCTGCCACTGCGGAAGCTCTGCGAGCCGACCAGACCGGTCACCAAGATGTCGACGTGCTTGCCCAGCGCGCTCTTGGAGCCGAGATAGCCCTTCAACGCCTTGGCGACGGCCGCCTCGTTGATCGGCGCGACAGCCGCAGTGGCGACCGGTGGAGCAGGGGGTTGGAGCGGGACCGCGATCGCCGCCCTCGTGACGGTCGAATGCGGCAGCGACTCGACCCAGTCGTAGCGCCACTGGAGGCCCGCGACGGCAGCCAGAGCGAGGAGGATCACCAGCAGCGCGCCGATCCACCACCACCGCCGCCGACTGACCACCGCGGTGTCCGTGCGCACCTCGCCGGAGGCTGTCCGGACGGGACGCAACCGCCGGCGATGGCCCGATTCAGGCTTAGACTCCGACACGGCAGGCATGATCCCATCGCGAGCGATGCCGGATCGACCTGCCCCGCTGAACTGTCATGTCATTAACCAGAAAGGTCGAAACCGTGGAGTTCGACGTCCTCGTGGAAATCCCCAAGGGAAGCCGCAACAAGTACGAAGTCGACCACGAGAGCGGTCGCCTCCGTCTCGACCGTCACCTCTTCACCTCGACGATGTACCCCGCCGACTACGGCTACATCGAGGGCACCCTCGGCCAGGACGGCGACCCGCTCGACGCACTCGTGCTGCTCCAGGAGCCCACCTTCCCCGGCTGCCTGATCAAGTGCCGCGCCATCGGCATGTTCCGCATGACCGACGAGGCCGGCGGCGACGACAAGGTCCTCTGCGTGGTCGCCGGCGACCCGCGCTGGAACCACCTGCAGGACATCGGCGACGTCGCCGAGTTCGACCGCCTCGAGATCCAGCACTTCTTCGAGGTCTACAAGGACCTCGAGCCCGGCAAGTCCGTCGAAGGCGCCGACTGGGTCGACCGCGCGGCGGCCGAGTCGGAGATCAAGGACTCCTTTGAGCGGGAGGCTGCTCAGGGGCACTGAGCGTTTGTTGGCGGCCGTTTCTGGCTCCGCCGGCTGCGGTTTCAGGGTCCCC
>JBQCJL010000312.1:0-2669 GCA_051952795.1 Marmoricola sp. | reverse complement strand
GAGGCCCGAGTCGATCTCGTCGAGAAGTGCGACCTTGGGGTCGAGCAGGTCGAGCTGAGCGATCTCCGAACGCTTCTTCTCACCACCGGAGAAGCCCTCGTTGACCGAGCGCTGCGAGAACGTCGGGTCGAGGTTCATCCGCTCCAGGGCCCCGTTGACGTCCTTGACCCAGGTGCGCAGCTTCGGCGCCTCACCGTCGACCGCGGTCTTGGCCGTGCGCAGGAAGTTCGCGGTCGACACGCCGGGAACCTCGACCGGGTACTGCATCGCGAGGAACAGGCCGGCGCGCGCCCGCTCGTCGACGCTCATCGCGAGGACGTCCTCGCCGTCGAGCGTCACCGAGCCCGAGGTGATCGTGTACTTGGGGTGACCTGCGACGGAGTACGCGAGCGTGGACTTGCCCGAGCCGTTGGGGCCCATGATCGCGTGCGTCTCGCCGGTGTTGATCGTCAGCGTGACGCCCTTGAGGATCTCCTTGTCACCATCGTCGGTCGCGACCGAGACGTGCAGGTCCTTGATCTCTAGCGTGCTCATGCGGGCTTGACTCCATTCAGGGTTGAATCCGTGTCGACGTAGACGTCGGTGCCACCCGCTTCTGACGGGCGCAGTTCGATCGGGAAGGTGGCGACGGGTTCGGTCGCCGGAAGGCTGGTCGGCTTGCCGGTACGCAGGTCGAAGCACGAGCCATGCAGGAAGCACTCGATGGTGCCGCCCTCGACCTCGCCGTCGCTCAGCGCGACCTCAGCGTGGGAGCAGAGGTCCTGCAGCGCGAAGACCTCATCGCCGTCGCGGGCGATGGCGACGTCATAGCGACCGAGCACTACCTTGTGGGCCTGGTCGGCTGCGACCTCGTCCAGCGCGCAGACGCGTTCGAAGGCCATCAGGCGGTCACCGTCTTCGACAGCTCGTCCTCGACCGTGGCGATGAGCTGCTCCTCGAGCTCCGCAACGTCGATCTTGCGGATCAGCTCGTTGAAGAAGCCGTGCACCACCAGGCGCCGCGCCTCCTTCTCGTCGATCCCCCGCGCGCGCAGGTAGAAGAGCTGCTCGTCGTCGAACCGGCCGGTCGCTGAGGCGTGTCCTGCGCCCTCGATCTCGCCGGTCTCGATCTCCAGGTTCGGGACCGAGTCCGCCTGGCATCCGTCGGTGAGCACGAGGTTGCGGTT
Source organism: Marmoricola sp. (assembly GCA_051952795.1). Classification (GTDB taxonomy): domain Bacteria; phylum Actinomycetota; class Actinomycetes; order Propionibacteriales; family Nocardioidaceae; genus Marmoricola. Next base: position 1,504 of record JBQCJL010000312.1, on the reverse strand, counting down.
CTCCTCGTAGGTCTCGATGCCCTCGGCGACCTTGCGGATGAGAACGTTCCCGATCCACACGGTGTGGGCACCCTCTCCCTGGAGCGCGCCTTTGTAGGACACGTGGCTCTTGGTGTGCGGCGCGGTGTGGTCCGCGAACAGCCGGTGCTCAATGTGCTGGCCCGCGTCGGCGAAGTACAGCCCGAGCATCTCCGCGGAGCCGCCGGGGCCGGCGTAGCGAACGTTCGCATCCATGCGCACGACGTCGCCACCGAACGTCACGGCGACGTGCTTGTAGGTGGCGTCGCGGCCGACGAGAGCCTCGTGGTTGGCGATGTGCACGGCGTCGTCGGCCCAGTCCTGCAGCGAGACGACGGTGGCCTGCGCGCCATCGCCGACGACCACCTCGACGACCGCGGCGGTCGCGATGCTGCCGGTGTGGTTGACCACGATGACGCCCTTGCTGTGGGCGCCGAAGCGGAATACCAGGTGCCCGCCGCCGGTGATCTCCGAGGAGGTGCCCTTGACGTCGATGAAGATCGGCGCGTCGGGCGTCGCGTTCTTGGGGACGTCGACGAGCACGGTGGCAGCGGCCTCCGCGAGCACGCGGGCCGCATGGCGGGTGTCGGGCACGTAGCCACTGACACCGCGCAGAGCGTGCGCGTCCGCGCCGACGAGAACCTCGATGCTGACGCCCTCGGGCGTCCGCCACGAGACGTCGGCGTTGTTTCCATCCAGCGGGGCGTCCGCGTGCAGACCCTTGAGGCGCTTGAGCGGAGTGAACCGCCAGACCTCCTCGCGACCGGTCGGCACCGGGTGCGCGGCTACGTCGAACGACCCTGCCGGGTGCAGGTGGGACTCAACGGGCTCCACTTCCAGAGCCTCGGCGACAGCCGTCATCAGCCGACAGCACCTTCCATTTGCAGTTCGATCAGGCGGTTGAGCTCGAGGGCGTACTCCATCGGGAGCTCCTTGGCGATGGGCTCGACGAAGCCGCGCACGATCATCGCCATCGCCTCGTCCTCGGCCAGGCCGCGCTGCATCAGGTAGAACAGCTGGTCGTCGGAGACCTTGGAGACCGATGCCTCGTGGCCCATCGAGACGTCATCCTCGCGGATGTCCACATACGGGTACGTGTCGGAGCGGCTGATCTGGTCGACCAGGAGCGCGTCGCAGAGCACGTTGGACTTGGAGCCGTAGGCGCCCTCGTTGACCTGGATCAGGCCACGGTAGGAGGTGCGGCCGCCACCGCGGGCCACCGACTTCGACAGGATCGACGACGAGGTGTGCGGTGCCGCGTGCACCATCTTGGCGCCGGCGTCCTGGTGCTGCCCCTCACCGGCGAACGCGATCGACAGCGTCTCGCCCTTGGCGTGCTCGCCCATCAGGTAGACGGCGGGGTACTTCATCGTGACCTTCGAGCCGATGTTGCCGTCGACCCACTCCATCGTCGCGCCGGCCTCGCAGAAGGCACGCTTGGTGACGAGGTTGTAGACGTTGTTCGACCAGTTCTGGATGGTCGTGT
>JBQCJL010000311.1:0-6483 GCA_051952795.1 Marmoricola sp. | reverse complement strand
ATGTTCCGGATGCCGATCTTCGTCTGGAACACCCTGGTCACGTCGCTGCTGGTGCTCATCGCGTTCCCGATCCTGGCGGGTGCGCTGCTGTCGCTCGAGGCGGACAGAAAGTTCGGTGCGCACGTCTTCGACGCGGTCCATGGCGGCCCGATCCTGTGGCAACACCTGTTCTGGTTCTTCGGTCACCCTGAGGTGTACATCATCGCCCTGCCGTTCTTCGGCATCATCACCGAGATCCTGCCGGTCTTCAGCCGCAAGCCGATCTTCGGCTACGTCGGCCTGGTGGCGGCCACGCTCGGCATCGCGATCCTGTCGGTGGCGGTGTGGGCGCACCACATGTACGTGACCGGCGCTGTCAACCTCGCGTTCTTCTCGGGCATGACGTTCCTGATCGCGGTACCCACCGGCGTGAAGTTCTTCAACTGGATCGGGACGATGTGGGGCGGATCCGTCTCGTTCGACACCCCGATGCTGTGGTCGGTGGGCTTCCTGACGACCTTCCTCTTCGGTGGCCTGACCGGGATCATCCTCGCCTCGCCGCCGCTGGACTTCCACGTCTCGGACTCGTACTTCGTCGTGGCGCACTTCCACTACGTGGTGTTCGGAACCGTGGTGTTCGCCATGTTCGCGGGCTTCTACTTCTGGTGGCCCAAGATGACCGGCAAGATGCTCGACGAGCGACTCGGCAAGATCCACTTCTGGCTGCTGTTCGTCGGCTTCCACACCACGTTCCTGGTGCAGCACTGGCTCGGTGTCGAGGGCATGCCGCGTCGCTACGCCGACTACAGCGCGTCGGACGGCTTCACCACGCTGAACCAGATCTCGACCATCGGAGCCTTCCTGCTCGCCATGTCGACGATCCCGTTCTTCATCAACGTGCTGAAGTCCTCGCGTGGCCCGCAGGTCACGGTGGACGACCCGTGGGGCTGGGGCCGTTCGCTGGAGTGGGCGACGAGCTGCCCGCCGCCGCGGCACAACTTCCACTCGCTCCCGCGGATCCGCTCGGAGTCGCCGGCGTTCGACCTGCACCACCCTGAAATCGCGGCGCTCGAGTACGCCGACCTGACTGAGGAGGCCAGCCACTGATGAAGGCTGAAGCTTGGATCTTCATCATCTGCACGGTCTTCTTCGTGCCGATCGCGCCCGCGTACTGGTTCATCACGGGCGACCCGACCGGAACCTCGGCGTTGGTCATGACCGCGCTGCTGACGCTGCTGGTGAGCCTGTACCTGGGCTTCCACGCTCGGCAGATGCAGCCGCGGCCGGAGGACCGCCTCGACGCTGAGGTGGCGGACGGTGCCGGCGAGCTGGGATTCTTCCCGCCTTACAGCTGGTGGCCGCTGTGGTGTGGCCTCACCCTCGGCATGATCGTGCTCGGCGTGGTCATCGCGTGGTGGCTGGTCGTCATGGGCGTGATCTTCGGAGTGGCCGCTCTGCAGGGCCTGATCTTCGAGTACTACCGAGGCAATCACGCGCACTGATCGCGCGTAAGGCTCGCGAGGCGGGTGCCGGATTCGATCCGGCACCCGCCTTGTCATATCCCCAGGAGCGTCAGGGGTGCACGAACCAGGGGCTTTCGCCAGTTACCATTAGTACTTCGGGGGGATTGGTCCAGCATGTCGAAAGGGTTGTCCATGCGTCGCGTGGTACTTCGTAGCGCCACCGTGGGGGTCGTCCTCGCGGTCGGTCTTTCCACGGCCGCGTGCAGTGGCACCAGCTTTCTGCAGACCGGAGACTCGGGCTCGAAGTCGACGCCCAAGCCCACGGTCGCGGCTTTCGCCGGGCGCGTTGCCTTCAACGTTCCGGAGAGCGCGAAGAACATCGACATCGCCACGATCCTCAAGGTGACCGCGTCTCGGTCGGCCCTGCAGAGCGTGACGGTCGTGGGCCCGAGCGGGCCAGTGCCTGGCACCCTCGCTTCGACTGGTACCAAGTGGACGGCCTCGGGCTTGTTGCAGCCGAGTGCGCCGTACACCATCACGGCTGTCGCCATCGACAATGCCGGGGTCCGCACCACCGAGGTTCGCCACTTCACTACGCGCAAGCTGAGCCTCAACCAGCAGACGTACCCGTCCTTCGTCCCGGCGGACGGGTCGACCGTGGGTATTGCCATGCCGGTGATCATCCGGTTCGACGTGCCCGTCACGGACCACGCCTCGATCCAGAAGCACCTCATGGTGCAGACCTCGCCGGCCCAGCAGGGCGCTTGGCACTGGATCAGCGACAACGAGGTTCACTGGCGCCCCAAGAGCTACTGGCAGCCCGGCACGACGGTCCACGTCGCTGCCAACATCGGCGGCGTGCCCGCGGCCAAGGGCGTCTGGGGCCAGCTGAATCGTCAGGAGACCTTCCACATCGGACGCGCCCAGATCATCAAGGTCAACACGGTCACCGACCAGCTCACGGTGTATCGCGGCTCCAAGGTCATCAACAGCTTCCCGATCACCACCGGCCGCCAGCCGGAGTTCACCACCCGCTCGGGCATCAAGGTGATCGTGGAGAAGGACCGCTACACCAACATGAACTCCGAGACCATCGGGATCAGCAACAAGAGCGCGCAGGGCTACAACCTCAAGAACGTGCAGTTCGCCATGCGGCTGACCTACTCGGGTGAGTTCCTGCACGCTGCACCGTGGTCGGTGGCCGAGCAGGGGCACGCGAACGTCAGCCACGGCTGTACGGGCCTGAGCCTCGCCAATGCCAGCTGGCTGTACGCCAACTCGATCATCGGGGACCCGGTCGAGTACACCGGCACCAACCGCCCGATGACCCTGGACAACGGCTACGGCGACTGGAACCTGCCGTTCTCCCAATACGCCCAGGGCGCGACCAGCTAGCAGCTCCCGGTCCGGGAGCGCCTCCCGGCCCCTCTCGCCGACCTTGCACTTTCTTCAGTCGACCTTGCGCATATTGCAGCCGACCTTGCGGCTCTCTCGGGGAGTCCCTGCATCGTCCACGCCGATGAGCTCCGGCCGGATTCGGTGAAGAAGCTGACAGTTCGACTGAATCAAGTGCAAGGTCGACCGAAACAAGTGCAAGGTCGACTGAAATAGGTGCAAGGTCGGGGCGGCGCGGGGCGGGGAAGGCGAAGGGGCTGGTCCGGGAGATGAATCCCGGCCAGCCCCTCGGCTCGTGTTGCGTCAGTCGCGGTGGTGGGAGAGGTCCTCGCCCTCGACGTCGTGCATGCCGTCGAACTGGTGCCCATCGGCCGAGTGACCGACCAGCGCGGCGTGGTCAGCGGCCTCGTGGGCGGCGTGGTGGTGCGCCTCCTCGAGCTCCGCAGCCGTCGGCTTTTGGACGTTGGTGGAGAACCACGCCTCGGAGAGCTTTCCACGGATCCTGTCGGCGCGGCCGTGGGGGGCGCTGACGCCGTTCCCATCGGTCGACGACTCCGGCAGGTAGATCTTGTCCCGCTCGCGTGCGGTGAGCGTGTAGGCCTGGTCCTCGGGCAGCGGCAGGTGCCGCTCCGAGTAGCCGCCGACGGCCGACCGCATGATCACGCCGCTCTCGTAGCCGTGCAGCAGGGTCTCGTTGTCGTGACGCTGCAGCGAGATGGCCCACCGCTTGGCGATGATGAACACGATCACCGGCACCACGAAGACCGCCACCCGCATGATCCGGGTGATGTCGTTCAGGTTCAGCCTGAACTGCGTGGCGATGATGTCGTTTCCACCCGCTGCCCAGAGCAGGCCATAGACGGTGACCATCGCGGCCAGGAACGCGGTCCGCGTCGGAGCGTTGCGCGGGCGATCCAGGATGTGGTGCTCGCGCTTGTCTCCCGTGATCCACGCCTCGAGGAACGGGTAGGCCAGCATGATGCCCAGGAGGACCATCGGCATGACCTGGCCGGGGATGAAGATGTTCCAGCTGATCGTGTGCCCGAAGATATGGGTCTCCCAGCCGGGCATGATGCGCAGCAGGCCTTCCGCGATACCCATGTACCAGTCCGGCTGCGAGCCGGCGGTGACTTGGTTCGGGGTATAGGGCCCGAACTTCCACACCGGGTTGATGGACATCAGCGCCCCCATGAGGGCCACGACGCCGAACACGATGAAGAAGAAGCCCCCGGCCTTCGCCGCGTAGACGGGGAGCATCGGGTAGCCGACCACGTTCTGCTCGGTGCGACCCGGACCCGCCCACTGGGTGTGCTTGTGGAACACCAGGAGCAGCATGTGCGCGCCGATGAGGGCCAGGATCAGACCCGGGATCAGCAGCACGTGCGCGATGTAGAGCCGCGGAATGATCTCGTTGCCCGGGAACTCGCCGCCGAACATGAAGAACGACATGTACGAGCCGACCACCGGAGTGGCCTTCACGAGACCGTCGGCGATGCGCAGACCGGTACCGGAGAGCAGGTCGTCGGGCAGCGAGTAGCCCGCGAAGCCCTCGACGATGCCCAGCAGGATCAGCACGCCGCCGATGAGCCAGTTGACCTCACGCGGCTTGCGGAAGGCGCCCGTGACGAACACGCGCATCATGTGCACGAGCATCGCGGCGATGAAGAGCATGGCCGCCCAGTGGTGCATCTGGCGCAGCAGTAGGCCGGCACGGATGTCGAAGGAGATCCGGAGGGTCGAGGCGTACGCCTGCGACATCTCCACGCCCTTCAGCGGGGCGTAGGAGCCGTTGTAGGTGGTGTCCTGCATCGAGGGGACGAACCACAGCGACAGCAGCACGCCGGTCAGCAGCAGGACGACGAAGCTCCACAGCGCGATCTCGCCGAGCATGAAGGACCAGTGGTCGGGGAAGACCTTGCGCAGGTTCTTCTTCATCATGGTGGCGAGGCCGAGGCGCTCGTCCGCCCAGGTCGCGACCGCTGCGCCCGGACCGGGCTTCGCGGTCTTGGCAGCGGTGGAGCCGTTGCTAGAAATGGTGCTCATCCCTCAATCAGCTCCGTTCCCAGAAGCTCGGGCCGACAGGCTGTCTGAAGTCGCTCTGGGCGACCAGGTAGCCATCCTTGTCGACGGTGATCGGCAGCTGCGGCAGCGGGCGCGCGGCCGGGCCGAAGACGACCTTGCCGGCGTCGGCCAGGTCGAACGTGGACTGGTGACAGGGGCACAGCAGGTGGTGGGTCTGGTGCTCCCACAGCGAGATCGGGCAGCCCACGTGGGTGCAGATCTTGGAGTAGGCCAGCACGCCGTTGACATCCCAGGTCTGGCCGGCCGGAGCCTGCGTCGCCCGGATGTCGTTGGGATCGATCTTCACGACGATGATCGCCGCCTTGGCGGTGGCGTCGAGAAGCTCCGTGCCGGTCATGTCCTGCAGCGCGGAGGGCGCCGCGTTGATCAGCTGGCCCACGACCATGTCGGAGGCCTTGATCTTGGTGAAGGAGACGTCCTGCACGACGTGCATGTTGGCGGCCCACACCGTGTGCTTGAGGCGATCGATGCGGGGGGTGCCGAGGTCCTTCAGGGTGAACAGGACGGGCAGACCCAACGCGCCCATCGCCGCCAGTAGCGAGTTGCGGACCAAGGGACGACGGCCGATGCCGGACTCCTCGATGCCGGCGTCGAGCTGTGCCAGGACCTCCGCGCGGTCCTCCTCGGGGGAGGAGGCCGAGTGACGGTATTCGACGATCTCCTCGTCGCCCATGAGCTTGCGGGCCCAGAGGATCGCGCCGATGCCGATGCACAGGAGGCCGAGACCCAGCGTCAGACCGAGGCCGACGTTGGAGGCGCCCAGACCCAGAACGGTGCTCGGGTTCGCGCCGATCTTCGCCGTTAGGTAGACGACGCAGAACAGGATCGAGAAGACGACCGAGATGCCGAAGAACGCGGCGACCTGACGCTCAGCACGCTTCTCAGCGTGCGGGTCCACATCGGTGGGCCGAGGCTCGTGCGGGGGCAGGCCCGGGTCGGGAATGGGCTCCGCGACAGGGAGCTGCTCGAGATCGTGGTTGTCGCTCATTCAACGACCTTCTTCTTGGAACGGGCGGTGTGGGCAGCGATCCAGATGGCCACCAGGACCAATCCACCGATGCCGAAGATCCACGCGGCTGCACCCTCGGCGACCGGACCGATCGAGCCGAGCGAGAAGCCGCCGTACTTGGGCGCGGAGCTGATCGTCTTGACGTAGGCGATGATGTCGCGCTTCTGAGCCGGCGTCAGGACCGAGTTGGAGAAGATCGGCATCTGCTGGGGGCCGGTCTCCATGGCTTCGAAGATCTGGGTGGGGGTGTCCTCGGTGATCTTCGGTGCGAACTTGCCCTCGGGCATCGCACCGCCAGCGCCCGCGAAGTTGTGGCACGCGGTGCAGTTGGTACGGAAGAACTCGCCTCCACGGGAGACGTCCGCCTTCGAGAGGTTGACGTCATCGGCGCTGGGCACCGACGGGCCCGGGCCGAGGGAGCCCACGTACGCGACCAGGTCCTGGATGTCCTGGGGGGTGTAGACGACGCGGTGCTTCAGCGCCTGCTGGCCGGGCTGTTCCAGCGGCATCCGGCCGGTGGTGAGCTGGAAGTCGGCAGCGGCCGCGCCGACGCCG
>JBQCJL010000310.1:0-11053 GCA_051952795.1 Marmoricola sp. | reverse complement strand
GGTACTCCCAAGCGGGGAGCCGCGCGCCTGGCCATCGAGGCGGGCGCGCCCCTCGTGCCCGCCACCATCACCGGCACCGAGAAGCGGCGGTGGCCGCTGCCGCGCAAGGTGCGCATCGTGTTCGGTGAGCCGGTCTCGGTCGAAGGTCTGGAAGCCACGCCTGAGGACGCGGCCACCGCGATCGGGGCGGTCTGGCCGCAGATCACCGAGGAGTACACGAACTGGCAGAACCGCGCCGGACTGATCGCGGCCGGCGCCGCAGCCGTCGGGCTGGGCGCGCTGGTGGTGCGTCGCCGTCGTTCACGGTGATTCGAGGAACCGGGCGCCCCGGCCTACGATCTGCGCGTGACCCCCGCTGACGGCATCGACCCCGATGAGCTCGCCATCACCCTGAAGGTGCTCAGGCAGTTGCCGTCGCTGCCACCCGAGCACGCGGACATCACGGCGGTGAAGCGCGCCGCCTCGGGGATGTACAAGGAGCTCAAGAAGGAGCGCAGATCGGCGGCGCGTGCTGCGGAGGCGCGCCACGATCGCGAGATCATCGAGAAGACTGCGACCGGCTCGGCGATGCGGATCGATGACGAGACCGCCGGCATTCCCTTGGTGTCCACCGCGACCGGTGCCTTCGCCGGCGAGCTGCTCAACCCGCGCGGCTGCTACATCTGCAAGGAGGACTACACGCTGGTCGACGCGTTCTACCACGGGCTCTGTCCGCGGTGTGCGGCGTTCTCCCACACCAAGCGGGATCAGCGCACCGATCTGACCGGCAAGCGCGCGCTGCTCACGGGAGGTCGCGCCAAGATCGGCATGTACATCGCGCTCCGACTGCTGCGCGACGGCGCGCACACCACGATCACGACGAGGTTCCCCAAGGACGCCGTCCGCAGGTTCGCCGCGATGGAGGACTCCGCCGACTGGCTGCACCGCCTGAAGGTCGTCGGCATCGACCTGCGCGATCCCACGCAGGTGATCTCCCTGACCGACGATGTGGCCGCGGACGGTCCGCTCGACATCATCATCAACAACGCCTGCCAGACGGTCCGCCGGCTGCCCGGTGCGTACTCGCACCTCACCGAGGGCGAGCTCGCGCCGCTGCCGGCGGGCACCGCGCTGCCCGAGATGGTGACGTTCGACCCCATCTCCGAGGCGCACCCGGCGGCGATCGCGGGTGCGCTGGAAGCTCACGCCATCGCCCATCACGACGGCGAGTCCGCGGAGGCTGCTCTCGCGGCGCACAACGCCGCATCGCTGACGGCCCTGGCGTTGAAGGCGGGAGGCGCCTCGCTCGAGGCTCACCTGGCTGGCACTGCCGTGGATGCGGGCGGTCTGATCCCGGACATTCAGACGAACAACTCCTGGACCCAGGTGCTCGACGAGGTGGATCCGCTGGAGCTCCTGGAGGTCCAGTTCTGCAACGCGATCGCGCCGTTCCTCATCAACTCCCGCCTCCGTCCGGCGCTGCGGGCCGCGGTGCAGCAGGGCGCCCGCCGCGCCTACATCGTGAACGTCTCCGCGCTGGAGGGTCAGTTCTCCCGGCGCTACAAGGGCGCGGGGCACCCGCACACGAACATGGCCAAGGCGGCGCTCAACATGCTGACCCGCACGAGCGCCGGCGAGATGTTCGAGACAGACCGCATCCTGATGACGGCCGTCGACACCGGATGGATCACCGACGAGCGACCGCACTACGAGAAGCTCCGCATCGCCGCCGAGGGCTGGCACGCACCACTCGACCTGGTCGATGGTGCGGCCCGCGTGTACGACCCGATCGTGCGGGGCGAGGCGGGGGAGGACCTCTACGGCTGCTTCGTCAAGGACTACCAGCCGAGCCCGTGGTGACTAGCAGCCGTCCACGACTCCCTTGAACGGGGACGCGGCGACGATGATCAGCGTCACCCGGCTGCCGTTGCCGATGGCATGGTCCTCAGGGTTCACGGACCCGACGTTGAACAGGATCGAGCCGCGCGGAGTGTTGCGCACCCACCCCACGTAGTAGCCGGTGTTGGTGGCCCACCTGCCGTAGGCGAGATCGCCGTAGACCTCCTTCAACCGCGCGGTCGTCGTCCCGATCCCGACGCCCTCGGCGGTCTTGTAGGAGTAGCGGCTGCCACCGGTGCGGCTCCCGGCGACGACCGCGTCGAGCGCGTCCGGGTCGCCGCCGCGGAACTCCAGGAACAGATCGGACCTGGTGAGGCGGCCCGCGGCCTGCCACCGCACGCCACAGGCCATCGGCTCCAGAGCGCTGACGTAGCCCTCGGCTCGCAGCTTTCGGGCGCTCGCCCCGACACGCAGCGGGCCGACGAAGCCTGGACCCGAGCGCCAGGACGCGGGGTCGGTGGGATCGAGGGTCGAGGCGGGACTCGTCGGTGTGCGCGTCGGGCTCGGCGATGCCGAGGGTGTCGCGACGGTCGAGGTGGCCGGAGTCTGGGCCGCAGACCGTGGCGACGTGGAGCCGCAGGCGACCAAGGCCGGACTGAGCGCGATCAAGACGACCGCGACGCCCGTGCGAGCGCGCAGGAAAGGACGAAGCTCTGCTGCCGAATACATACCCGCCCCCGGTGTCTGTTCAGCGAGATATTCAATTGCTCCGCATGATAGATCCGCGCGATCCGCCCGGATAGAGGTCAGTGGGTGAGGGTCGCCGCCAAGCGCTTGGCGGTCATGTAGGCGATCGATTCGATCGAGATCATCGGGTTCACCCCGGACGAGGTCGGGAAGCAGGAACCGTCGGCGACGTAGAGCCCCGGGAGGTCCCAGGTCTGCCCGTCCGGATCCACCGCCGAGGTGGCGGCCGACCCGCCCATGCGCGCCGAGCCCATGATGTGGAGCGCAGCGAGGGTCAGTCGGGCCGGCTTGAGCGTCTCCTTGCGGATCGCCGCCTCGAATCCGGCCACCGTTCCCCTGCCCGGTTCGAAGACCACGTCACGATGATGCGTGGTCTGGACGCGCTTGGCGCCGGCGGCCTCGGCGATCCGAGCGGCACCGACGAATCCCTGGATCAGGTGCTCGGTGTCACCGGCCGACAGGTGATAGCGGACCACCGGCTCGCCGTCCCTGCTGATCTTGACCGTGCCGCCCGGATCCCGATCCCGCAGGATCACCGCCAGGCCGGCCTGGTGACCGAGCTCCGCCATGCGACGCAGGTGATCGGCGCCGGAACGCCAGTTGATGAACCCGCTGCCGAAGGCCGGTGTCAGCGGCGCGGTCTCGTAGAGCACGCCGTAGTTCTTGCCGTCGAGGTTGTTGAGATTGTTGACGTACCGGCTCTGCATCGAGCCTTCCCAGGGGTCCACCCGCTCGTCCATAAGGGCCCAGATGGCGGTGGCCGGATGCAGGCGCAGGTAGCGGCCGATGTTCGCGTTGGTCAGACCGCTGCGCTGTAGCAGCGCGGGTGTCTGGATGGCACCGCCCGCGGCGATGACGGCGCGGGCGCGGACGGTGACGCGGTGGCCGTCCTCGGTGAAGGCCTCCACTCCGCTCGCACGGCCGGCCGATCGGGTCACGGCACGAGCACGGGTGCCGACATAGATCCGCGCGCCCGCGGCGGCCGCGTCCTCGAGCCAGGTCTTGGTCACGGACTGCTTCGCGCCGAGGCGACAGCCCATCCCGCAGTGTCCGCATTCGACGCCCATGTCGCAGCCGACCACATTGCGAGGCATGGCGGCGCTGCTCCAGCCGAGAGCCAGCGCACCACGCTCCAGAACGGCATCGCGAGGAGCGATCGCGTCGTGCTCGGTGTTCACCCGCAGGCGCCGGTAGACCGCGTCCATCGCGTCGGCGTACTCCTGCTCGGCGAACTGGGTGGCGCCGTAGGAGGCCCACTCGGCGCGGACGTGGTCCGGCGTCTTGAAGGAGGTCGAGTAGTTGACCACGGTGCCACCGCCCAGACCCCGTCCGGCGACCAGGGCGATCTGCCCCTCCTTGGTCGCCTGGGGCGCGGCCGCGTACAACTGGGTGAAGCCGGTGCGCTCGTCGCCGTCGAAGTCGTTTTCGTCGTGGTACTCGCCGGCCTCGAGGACGATCACATCCAGGCCGGCCTGCGCGAGGACACCCGCCGCGGTGCCGCCTCCGGCGCCCGATCCGACGATGACCACATCGCAGTCCAGCGTCGTGTCCGCTGTGGCGCGGAGCGGGTGCAGCGCCTTCGGCGCGGCGTCGGTGCGCTTGCCCAGCGGTCCGGGATAGCCCATCGGCTTCCAGACGGGATCGCGTCCCTCGATGTAGTAGGGGCCGAGGGCGGCGGCCTTCAATGCGCCGAACAGCGCCCGCTTGGCTCCGATGCGCGAATCGGACAGGGAGAGCAGGACGCGCTCACGCTCCTCGTTGCTGAGCGAGGAGAACCGCCGCGGCCGACCCGAGAGGAGCAGCCCGAGACTACGGCTGTCCCAATGGTCCAGGAGCAGCCCGAGCTGGGTGGCGTCCGCCTTGCTGGGGTTCATCGCCGCCAACTTGAGCGCGAGCTCCGGCGCGCCGACGGCGCTCGCCGGCGGAACGTCGGCTCCATTCCCCGGAGCGAAGGTGTCCGCGATGAGCCGCATGTTGTCGAGTTGCCGCGAGGAGAACGCCATGGTCGGAGCGTAGGTGAGACGTACCTCTCGCGACAGGGAGCGCGCCACAGGATTAATGTCGATCCCTGTGCGGGCCGCACGTCCGGACGCCCCGCACCACGAGCTTGCACCTCTTTCACGCGAGGTTGCACCTGTTTCGCGCGAGCTTGCACCTGTTTCACGCGAGCTTGCACCTGTTTCACGCGAACTTTCAGTTGTTGCGATCGAGATGTCACGTTGTGACGACTCGCCGAGCAGAAGGGCCCGAAGATGGCACCCAAGACCATCGTGATCACCGGTGCCAGTGACGGCATCGGACTCGAGGCAGCGAGTCAGCTCGCCGCACGGGGACATCACCTCGTGCTCGTCGGGCGGAATCAGGAGAAGACCGAACGGGCGTTGCAGCGCGTGCGGCACGACGACCCCGCCGCGGTCTCCCATCTGGTGGACATGGGGAGTCTCAGCGAGGTCCGGGAGCTGGCCGCGACTCTGCTCGCCGAGCTACCGGTCATCGACGTGCTGTGCAATAACGCCGGCACGGTCTTCGCCAAGCGGGAGTTGACGCCCGACGGGTTCGAGTCGACGTTCGCCGTCGATCACCTCGGACCGTTCCTGCTCACCGAGCTGCTGCGCGAACGTCTCGCCGACGACGCGCGGGTGGTGAACACCGCGTCGGTCGCTCATCGTCAAGCGACGATGGACTTCGACGACCTCGGGTTCGAGCGCGGCGGCTACCAGATCATGCGCGCCTACGGGCGGGCGAAGCTGGCCAATGTCCTCTACACCCGCGAGCTCGCCAAGCAGTTCGAGGGCAGCGGGCGCACCGCTAATGCCCTTCACCCGGGGGCGGTGGCCACCAACATCTGGTCGGGCGCGCCTGCGTTCGCCAAGCCTGTCCTCGCAGTCGCCAAGTTGTTCATGGTGACGCCGAGAGATGGCGGAGCTCGGATCGCGTACCTGGCCGACAGCCCCGAGGTGGCGGGGAAGTCGGGTGGCTACTACGAGAAGGATCGCCTCAAGAAGCCCTCGAGTCTGGCGCTCGACGACAGGGTGGCCGAGCGCCTGTACGTCGAGAGTCGGCGCCTGGTCGGCCTCGACTGAAGGTTGATCCGCTTGGGCGGCCGAGCAAGGGTGGAAGTGATCGAGCAGCCAACCCTGAGGAGGCACGCACGATGGACACCGTTCCGCCGCAACCGCATCCGCCGATCAGTGAGCCGCCCAGCCCGCGGCCGGACCCATGGGTGCCCCCGTCGGAGCCCGACATCCCCGATCCGGTGATTCCCGAGCCGGTCGAGCCCCTGCCGTCGCCCTGAACGTGCAAGGTCGACCGCAGAATGTGCAAGGTCGGCTGAAATACCTGCAAGGTCGACCGCAGGAAGTAAAAGCTCGGCGTCAGTGCTGGTCGAGCTCGAGGAGCTTCGACGTCCGCTCGTGAACCTCGCGGGCGAAGGCGGGGTCGTCGGAGAGAGCGGTCCCGAAGCTGGGCACGATCTCCTGGATCCGCGGCTGCCAGCTGCTCCAGTAGCGAGGGAAGCAACGCTGGAGGAGCGCGAGCATGATCGGAGCCGCCGTCGACGCCCCCGGTGACGCGCCGAGGAGACCGGCGATCGATCCGTCGAGGTGGGTGATGACCTCAGTGCCGAACTGGAGCACGCCGTCGGGTCGGATCACCTGGACGCGCTGCCCAGCGGTGATCTTCTCCCAGTCGCGCGGGTCGGCGTCGCCGAAGAACTCGCGCAACTCGGCGAACTTGGCCTTGGGGCTCGCGAGGAGCTGCGAGATCAGGTACATCGTCAGTGGGATGTTGGTGAGACCGGCGCGCACCATCGGGATGACGTTGTGCCAGCGCACGGAGCGAAACAGATCGAACAGCGACCCGTTCTTCAGGAAGCGCGGGCTGAAGCCGGCGTAGGGCCCGAACATCAGGCTGGCTTCACCGTCCACGATCCGCGTGTCCAAGTGGGGCACGGACATCGGGGGAGCGCCCACCGCAGCCTTGCCGTAGACCTTGGCGTGATGACGGGCGACCACGTCCGGGTTCGTCGTGCGCAGGAACTCCCCACTGACAGGGAAGCCGCCGAAGCCCCTGATCTCGGGGATGCCGGACTTCTGGAGCAGCGTGAGCGCCTGGCCGCCAGCGCCGACGAAGACGAATCGCGCGTAATGCCGGAAGGCGTTGCCGCGGTGCACACCGCTGACCTGCCAGCGACCGTCGACGCCGCGCACGATGTTGTCGACCTCGGCGTGGTAGTCGATCACGGCGCCACGCTCAGCGACCGAGTCGAGGAGGAGTTCGGTGAGGGTGCCGAAGTCGACGTCGGTGCCCCAGGTCGAGTAGGTGGCAGCGATCGGCTCGCCGGTCTCGCGTCCAGCGACCAACAGGGGAGCCCACTCGGCGATCCGCGCTGGGTCCTCGGAGTACTCCATGCCCTCGAAGAGCGGGTGCTGGGACAGCAGCCGGTGCCGCTCGCGCAGGTAGGCCACGTTCTTCTCGCCCCACACGAAGCTCATGTGCGGCGTGGCGTGGATGAAGGCACCGGGCTCGGGGATCCGACCCTCGTGCACGAGGAACGCCCAGAGCTGGCGGGAGATCTGGAACTGCTCGTTGACCTCGATCGCCTTGCTGACGTCGACGCTGCCGTCGGCGTTCTGGGGCGAGTAGTTCAACTCGCAGAGGGCCGAGTGCCCTGTTCCGGCGTTGTTCCAGGGCCCGGAGCTCTCGGTCGCGGCGCGACCCATCCGCTCCAAGACGCGGATGCTCCACGTCGGCTCGAGCTCGGCGATCAGGGCAGCGAGGGTGGCGCTCATGATTCCGCCGCCGATGAGGAGAACATCCGTGGTGCTCACATCGGAGGGTTGCGCAGTGTGAATTTTGTCCACAGCACCGTTATGCCGCATGTGCACGGATTCACAAACTTGAGAACGCGGTTCAAGAGTGTGATCTTGCTCAATCCCCAGATTTACAAGGGTTACTGGCCGGTCAGGCCTAGCGCGTCGTGGCCTCGAGGAGTAGGCAGGAAGGTACCGGCGGTGCCGGACCGGGCGCTGCCCCGACCCAGAAGGGAGCGTGGGTCGTGTTTGCACGTTCCACCACATTCCATGGCAGGCCCGAGGGCGTCGAGGCGGGCATCAAGCTCGTCCAGAACGAGGTCGTGCCCCTGCTCGACAGCATCGAAGGATGTCGGGGCGTCTCGCTTCTGGTCGATCGGAGCGGTGGCGAATGCATCGTCACCAGCTCGTGGGTCGACATGCCCTCGATGATGGCCAGCGACGAGAGGCTGCGGCCGATGCGGGACCGCGGCCGAGAGCTGATGGGCAACTCGATGCAGGTCGACGAATGGGAGATCGCGGTGATGCATCGCAGCCACCATGGTGAGTGCGCTCGCGTGACCTGGCTGGAGGGAGACGCCACCGAGATGGCGGAGACCTTCCGGGTCTCGGTGCTGCCGCGCATCGAGGATCTCTCCGGCTTCTGCAGTGCGAGCCTGCTGCTCAACGACCTGACCGGCATCGGCTGCGCCACCACCTGCTGGGAGAACCGTGACGCGATGATGGCCAGCGCGGACGTCGCCCGGGATCTGCGCGAGACCTCCGCGCGGGAGCTCGGCGGCACCGTGGTCGATGTGCGCGAGTTCGAGCTCGCCTACGCGCACCTGCACGTACCCGAGATGGCCTAGCTAGCGCGGTCGTCGAGCAGCCCAGCTCTCGAGGCGGCTGTAGCCCTTCACCGAGGTCCGAGGCAGGCGCCGCAAGCCGATGTCCTCGGCCCGGGTCGCCTCGGGAGCATGCTCGCGGCACAGCAGATCGTGCACGCCCTGATCCACGATCACCGTGCCGGGACGCGCCACCGACGTGAGCCGTGCGGCGATATTCACCGTCGGGCCGAAGACGTCTCCGAGGCGCCGCACCACGCTTCCGTAGGCGATGCCGACCCGCACTGCCGGGAAGGAGTCGTCCTCGTCACTCCCTCGCGCCGTGAGCAGGAGCCCGACCTCCACCGCCTCGCGCGCGTCATCGACCACGAAGAGCACCTCGTCGCCGATGGTCTTGATCACGTGGCCGCCGTGGTCGATCACGACCCCGCTCACCTCCGCCTCGAAGCGCTCCACCCAGTCGATCAGGGCGGCCTCGTCGAGCTCCTTGCTGCGCGAGGTGTAGCCGACGATGTCGACGAAGCAGATCGCGAGGTGGTCACCGCTCGTCGCGGACTCCTCGGTGGTCAGGCTCGATGCCGAGGCGCTGGCCAGGTGCCGCCGCCAGATGTAGGTCTGCAGCGTCTCGATGCGAGGCAGCACCTCGCTGACCAAGGCGACCCGATCGTCGTCGGTGACGTCCTCGTCGTCGTTCCCGATCTCGGTGAGCAGGCGGGTCTGCCACTCGGCGAGTCGGGCGAAGCTGCGCGCAAGCGTGCGGACGAGGGCCGCCTGCGAGTCCGGGCTGATGACGCCGAGCTCCATCAGGTCCTTGGACAGGCGCAGGGCCTGGAGGTCGGCACTGGTGAAGGCGACCTCGGTGTCGCTGACATGGGGGAAGCCGAGCAGGCGCCAGAGGATCTCGGCGGTCTCCAGGTCCACGCCCGAGCGCTCCGCCAGCTCGATGCGCGTCATCGACGGTTCCTCACCGAGCAGCACCTGCTGGATGCGGTCGGCGACGGGCGGCTCCAGCGCTTCACTTGTCACGACTCGGTACCCTGCCACTCCGTGAGCTTCCTGTCCCGTCCTCTGTCCGTCTTCCGATGCGTGGCCCTCGCTGAGGCGATCACCTGGGCACTGCTGTTGGCGGGCATGGTGCTGAAGTACGGCACCCACACCACCGACCTCGCGGTCCGGGTGTTCGGGATGATCCACGGCATCGTCTTCATCACGTATGTGGTCACCACCGTCACGGTCTGGGTGGACCAGCGATGGACCGCCCGCCGCGGCGTGGGTGCCCTGCTCGCCTCGATCCCTCCGTTCGCCACCTATGCCGTCGAGGTCCTCGCCGTCCACCGCGGGTGGATCGGGGAGTCGTGGCGGCTGCGCACCTCGGCCGGCACCAGCCGCCCGGAGCGGGCGGTGCGCTGGGTACTCGTCGCGCCGGTGCGTGGGCTCATCGCCGCGGTGGGGGTCATCGTGGTCCTGACCGGGGTGGCGCTGCTCGTCGGTCCGCCGGCGTCGTCCTGACGCTCAGCACTCCACGACGTTGAGGGCCAGCCCGCCGCGGGCCGTCTCCTTGTACTTCACCGACATGTCGGCGCCGGTCTCGCGCATGGTCTTCACGACCTTGTCGAGCGAGACGCGATGAGAGCCATCACCCTGCATCGCCATGCGCGCCGCCGTGATGGCCTTGACCGAGGCGACCGCGTTGCGCTCGATGCACGGGATCTGCACCAAGCCGCCGACCGGGTCGCAGGTCAGCCCGAGGTTGTGCTCGATGCCGATCTCGGCCGCGTTCTCCACCTGTGAGGGGGTACCACCCAGCACCTCGGTGAGTCCGGCCGCGGCCATCGAGCAGGCGGAGCCGACCTCGCCCTGACAGCCCACCTCGGCGCCGCTGATCGAGGCGTTCTCCTTGATGATCGATCCGATACCGGCGGCGACCAACAGGAATCGGACGACGGCGTCGTCGTCGGCCTCCGGCACGAACCGGGTGTAGTAGGGCAGGACCGCCGGGATGATCCCGGCGGCGCCGTTGGTCGGGGCGGTCACGACGCGGCCGCCCGCCGCGTTCTCCTCGTTGACGGCGAGTGCGTAGAGCATCACCCAGTCCATCGCGTCGAGCGGGTCGGTCCGGCCCTCCCGCTCGAGCAGACGCCGGTACAGATCCGGTGCGCGTCGGCGAACCTTCAGGCCGCCGGGCAGCACGCCTTCGGCCGCCATGCCGTGGGCGGTGCATTCCTGCATGACGCGCCAGATCTCCAGCAGTCCCGACCGCACCTCGTCCTCACTGCGCCGGGTCAGCTCGTTGGCCAGCACGATGTCGCTGATGCGCATGCCGTGGGCCGCTGCCAGTGCGAGGAGCTCGTCACCCGTGGTGAAGGGGTAGGGGACCGGTGCCGGGTCTGGCACGACAGCGACCTCGAGGGGATCCTCGCCCCGGTTCTCATCGAGCACGAACCCGCCACCGATCGAGAAGTAGACCCGCTTGAGCAGGGCCGAGCCGTCGGCCCCGAAAGCCTCGAACGTCATCGCGTTGGAATGGAAGGTGAGCGCCTTCTTCCGGTGCAGGACGACGTCGGTCTCGACGTCGAACGCGAGGGACTGCTCACCGCCGAGCGCTAGGCGGCCCGTCGACGACAGGTCCCTCATCACGTGGGGGGTGATCGCCGGGTCGACGGTGTCGGGTCGGTGTCCGAGGAGGCCCAGAACGATCGCCGGAACGCTGCCGTGTCCGTGGCCGGTGGCTCCCAGGGAGCCGTAGAGCTCAACGTGCACCGACGAGGTCTCGGGGAGCGCTCCGGCGTCCCGCAGCGCTGTGACGAAGCGGCCGGCCGCCACCATCGGTCCGACCGTGTGCGAGCTCGAGGG
>JBQCJL010000309.1:0-4600 GCA_051952795.1 Marmoricola sp. | reverse complement strand
TGATCACTGTTCAAGGGCTGGAAGTCCGCGCAGGCGCCCGGCTCTTGATGGAGAACGTGACGTTCCGGGTGGGTCCGGGCGACAAGGTCGGCCTGGTCGGCCGTAACGGCGCCGGCAAGACGACGCTGACCAAGGTACTGGCTGGCGACGCTGCGCCCGCCGCGGGAACGGTCAGCGTCAGCGGTGAGCTCGGCTACCTTCCCCAAGATCCCCGCTCCGGTGATCCCGAGCAGATCGCCCGCGACCGGATCCTGTCCGCCCGGGGGATCGACGACGTGATCCGGCGACTGCGGAAGGCCGAGACGGACATGGCGTCGAGCGACGCGGAGGTCGCCGAGAAGGCCATGCGGAGGTACTCCCGTGCCGACGACGAGATGCACGCTGCCGGCGGCTATGCGGCCGAGTCGGAGGCGGCCCAGATCGCGGCGTCGCTGGGAATCGAGGAGCGCATCCTCGAGCAGCCCCTCAAGACCCTGTCGGGTGGCCAGCGTCGCCGCATCGAGCTCGCGCGCATCCTGTTCTCCGGGGCCGAGACGATGATCCTGGACGAGCCCACCAACCACCTCGACGCCGATTCGATCGTCTGGCTGCGGGAGTTCCTCAAGACGCACAAGGGCGGCCTGATCGTCATCTCCCACGACACCGACCTGCTCGAGGCGACCGTGACCAAGGTCTTCCACCTCGACGCCAACCGGGCCGAGGTGGACATCTACAACATGGGCTGGAAGGCCTACCTCCAGCAGCGCGAGACCGACGAGGCGCGACGCAAGCGCGAGCGCATGAACGCCGAGAACAAGGCCAAGACGCTGGAGGATCAGGCCAACCGGATGCGCGCCAAGGCGTCGAAGGCGGCGGCGGCTCAGTCGATGCTCAAGCGCGCCGAGAAGCTGCGGTCGGGAATCGAGGGGGAGCGGCAGTCCGACAAGGTGGCCGCGATCAAGTTCCCGGCGCCCGCGCCGTGCGGCAAGACGCCCCTCATGGCGACGGATCTCTCCAAGTCCTACGGGGCCCAGGAGATCTTCACCGCCGTCGACCTGGCGATCGACAAGGGCTCGCGGGTCGTCATCCTCGGCCTCAACGGTGCCGGCAAGACCACCATGCTGCGGATCCTCGCCGGCGTCACCGAGCCCGACACCGGCAAGGTCATTCCGGGCCATGGGCTCAAGATCGGCTACTTCGCGCAGGAGCACGAGACGTTGGACGTCCATCGGACGGTCCTGGAGAACATGCAGAGCGCCGCGCCGCAGCTGACCGACACCGAGGCGCGGTCGGTGCTCGGCTCGTTCCTGTTCACCGGCGACGACGCGCACAAGCCGGCCGGGGTGCTGAGTGGAGGCGAGAAGACCCGCCTCGCCCTGGCATCGCTGGTCGTCTCCTCGGCGAACGTGCTGCTGCTCGACGAGCCCACCAACAACCTCGACCCGGCATCGCGCGAGGAGGTCCTGGCCGCGATCCGTCGCTACGAGGGTGCGATCGTCCTCGTGACCCACGACGAGGGCGCGGTGCTGGCGCTGGAGCCGGACCGGGTTCTGTTGCTCCCGGACGGGGACGAGGACCTCTGGTCCGCGGACTACGCGGATCTGGTTGCCCTGGCCTAGCTAGGGCGCGCTGGTGACGTGCACCAGACCTTCGCGGCCCGCTTCGTCGAGTGCGCTGTTATAGGCCTGACCGGCCGCGTTGATCGCGCTGTTGCAGGTGGCGCCACCCGTGGCGCATGCATTGACCGCGTTCGCGATGGCTGCGTTCAGGGTGGTGTCCGGACTGTTCTCCAGCATCCGTAGCAGGCCGACCGTGTTGGTGCGGACGGTCGCGGACAGTGGCTGCTTACCGAGCGTGTTCAGCTGATCGATGACTGTCTTCGTTCCGCTCAGGTAGTCGCCCCACGCCTGCTTGCCGCCCTGGTATCCGTTG
This sequence comes from Marmoricola sp., assembly GCA_051952795.1. GTDB lineage: Bacteria > Actinomycetota > Actinomycetes > Propionibacteriales > Nocardioidaceae > Marmoricola. Next base: position 2,689 of record JBQCJL010000309.1, on the reverse strand, counting down.
AGGCTCGTGTTCGATCTGGCGACCGCGCTGGAGATGCCGATCCCGGCGACGAGTGCGACCGCGAGGACGAGGCTGAATCGCTTCCAGAGGTTCGGCTGGAGGGGCGTGCCTCCGAGCAGGTGGAGGGCCTCGTCCTTGGCGATGGGCCGTCGCGCCCATCCGGCGTCGGTATGGGTCGCCAGGAAGTACTCACCGCCCCAGGCCAGCGTGAAGATGAAGAAGAGGTGCGCGTAGCGGTACGAGCGAATGACCGCGCTCGTCGCGTCCAATTGACGTGTGAGCGCTCGGCGGCCCCAACCCCACAGGAAGAACATGCCTCGAGCATTCCAAGGGATCACAGGCCTGTCTCAGGAACGCTGAAATCCACCGCGCGGGGTACAACGGAAGCATGACGAGACGTCGCCAGTACTACCTGCTGATGGGGACCTGCATCGGCCTCATCCTGCTGGCCTGGAACGTCGTCCGGTTCTTCTCCGTGCCCGCCGCCTTGATCATGTCGGCGATCGCCGCGGTGCTACCGCCGATCGCCGCTTTTCTTGCCAACCGAGGTGGCATGGGCGGCTGAGCCGCCACGATTGCGGCGACGACGCTGGTTGGACGTCGGCTGGCGATTCGGACCGCTCGGCTTAGCCTTCGCGGCCGGCCGCGACTGGGCCGCTGCGCCGGGCGCCACATAGGCCCCGAGCTTCACGCGGTCGCCGGGTGCGATCTCCTGGAAGATCGGGTGGGCGGCGCCGTTGACGCGCGTCGTGGTCGGTTTGATGCCGGCCTGACGGGTGAGAGCGCGGACGTCGTTGCTCTGGTCACTGGTCATCAGCGTCACGACCACGCCCTCGTTGCCGGCGCGGGCGGTACGGCCGGAGCGGTGCAAGTACGCCTTGTGCTCGGCCGGCGGGTCCGCGTGCACGACCAGGGTGACGTCATCGACGTGGATGCCGCGGGCCGCGATGTCGGTGGCCACCAGCACGCTGGCCTTGCCGTCGTGGAAGGCGTCGAGGTTGCGCGTGCGGGCGTTCTGACCGAGGTTGCCGTGCAGCTCGACGGCGGGGACGCCGTTGCGGTTGAGCTGCCGGGCCAGACCCTTGGCCGAGTGCTTGGTGCGCGTGAAGACGACCGTGCGGCCTGGAGCGCTGGTGAGGTCGGTGAGGATGGCGAGTCGGTGGTCGCGCTCGATGTGCAACACGTGGTGGGTCATGGTGGCGACGGGTGACTGCGCCGAGTCGGCCTGGTGCGTCACGGGATCGGCGAGGAACTGCTTGGTCAGCGCGTCGACGGCGCGGTCGAGGGTGGCCGAGAAGAACAGGCGCTGACCGCTCGCGGGCGTTGCGGCGAGCAGGCGGCGGACACCGGGCAGGAAGCCCAGGTCGGCCATGTGGTCGGCCTCGTCCAGCACCGTGATCTGGACCTGCGCCAGGGTGCAGTGACCCTGCTTGATCAGGTCTTCGAGCCGGCCCGGGCAGGCCACGACGATGTCGACGCCGGCGCGGAGGGCGTCGACCTGCGGATTCTGGCTGACGCCGCCGAAGACGGTGTGCACCTTCAACCCCGCCGCCTGTGCGAGCGGCTTCAGGGATTCGACGATCTGGCCGACGAGCTCGCGGGTGGGCGCGAGGATGAGGGCACGCGGTGCCCGCGGCTGAGCCTTCGGTCCGCCCATCAGGCCGGCGACGACTGGGATCAGGAACGCGTAGGTCTTGCCCGAACCCGTCCGGCCGCGACCGAGCAGGTCACGACCCGCGAGCGAGTCGGGAAGGGTTGCTGCCTGGATCGGCGTCGGGTTGGTGATCCCCGCCTTGGCGAGGACGTCGTCGAGGCGTGCGGGCACGCCGAGCTGGAGAAAGGTAGTCAAGGGTCGGTCTCTATCTGTGTACATGCCTCGCCGATGACCAGAAGCCCGAGGTTTCGGATGGCCGGACACGGAACAGCCGAGGAAGCGGCCGCTACGACGTGCGGACAACTCGCGGCGAGAACATCACGAGTCGACGGGTATCAGCGTATCGGTCCGTACCCCGAAGTCCCGCATCGGGGGAGGCGACCTTCATCACGCCGGCTGCCTACAGTGGCCTCGTGGAAGTGACCACGCGGCTCGCGGACCCGGTCGATGCGCCGGTTCTCGCCGCGCTGCTGATCGACTTCAATCAGGAGTTCGACGCACCGGCGCCGCCGCGGGACATCCTCACCCAGCGGTTTCGCCGCATCCTCGCCGAACCAGCGGTGATCGCCGTCCTGGCCGAAGCGGAGCGTCCGATCGGCTTCGCGCTTCTCACCCTGCGGCCCACGCCGTACCACGAGGGGCCGCTGGCACAGCTGGACGAGCTCTACGTCGTTCCGGACAGTCGGGGGAGCGGGATCGGGAGCCTGATCCTCGGCGCGGCCCTGGCGACGCTGACCGACCGAGGGGTGCATGAGATGCACATCAACGTCGACGAGATCGACGCGGATGCGCGTCGGTTCTACGAGCGTCACGGCTTCACCAACATCGAGCCGGGCGCGGACTACCGGATGCTCTGCTACCTCAAGGAGTTCTAGAGCCTGAGAGGATGCGGCCATGTCACTCGCCCCTGACGCCCAGCTCCCTGATCCAGCCGCGCTCGAGGCCGCGGGACTCCGGCTCGAGATCGAGGATGCCGTCGCCACGGTCACCCTGAACAAGCCTGAGCAGCGCAACAGCCAGACGCCCACCATGTGG
>JBQCJL010000308.1:0-2573 GCA_051952795.1 Marmoricola sp. | reverse complement strand
ATCACGGTGATCGCCAGCGCCAAGGCCCCAACGTACGGCGCAGCCGAGACCAGGCCAGCCGCCGCGAGCCCGACTCCGAGCAGACCGACGGACTGCCGGAAGCGCCCACCGCGCAGACGCGGAAGCTCCTCACCGACGAAGGCCGGCTCCCTCGGAAGCACCCGCGTGGGCTCAGGCTGGAAGCGAGGCTCAGCCGCCGGCTCGAGCGGGATCGTGCCTCCGAGCTCGGCGAGGATCTGGCGGAGGGACGGCCGTCGCTCCGGCTCAGGATCGAGGGCCCGGCGGACCAGCGGCAGCATCGAAGCGGGCACTCCCTCGAGGTCGAACTCGCCACGCCGAACCCGGTCCATGATTGCCATCGCGGGCCCCTTGCCGGCCGGAGCCCGACCCGTGGCCGCGAAGGCCACCGTCGCCCCCCAGGAGTGCACGTCGGTGGCCGTCGTGGGCGGATCCCCATACAACACCTCGGGCGCCAGGTACCCGGGCGTGCCCAGCAGGTAGCCGGTGGCCGTGAGCTTGGGCTCGCCCGCGGTGAGCGCCAGGCCGAAGTCGATGAGGACCGGTCCGTCCGGGCCGATCAGGACGTTGCCGGGCTTCACATCGCGATGCAGCACGCCCACCGCGTGCACGGCGGCCAACGCCTCCGCGATGCCCCCGGCGAGGTCCCGCAGATCGTCCTCGGCGTAGACCCCGTGCTCCTGGACGTCCTCGGTGAGCGAGAGCCCGTCGATGTAGCGGGTCACGACATAGGGCGCAGCACCCCAAGGGTCGGCGTCGAGCACATCGGCGACCCGCTGGCTGCGGACGCGACTGAGCGAGGACGCCTCGCGCGAGAGCCGCTCGCGCGCCTCCTGATCCGTGAGATGAGGGCGAAGCGCCTTGAACGCGACATGGTCGCCCGCACGGTTCCGTGCCAGGTACACGACCCCCATGCCGCCTTCACCGAGCTCGGAGAGGAGCTCGTAGCCGGCGACCTGTTTCAGCACACCCGATGCGTCCAGCCGAAGGAGTCCTCGGCGCGGCCGTATTGGATGTCGACGAGCTTCTGGCGGATCGCCGAGGTGACCGGGCCCGAGGTCTGCTCTGCCTCCGGGATCTCACCGTCGGAGGTGACCAGGCGGCCGATCGGCGTGACCACCGCGGCCGTGCCGCAGGCGAAGATCTCCACGATGTCGCCGCTGACGACGCCGTCGCGCCACTCGGCGATGTCGATCAGGCGCTCCTCGACGGTGTAGCCGTCCTTGCGGAGAAGCTCGATGATCGCGCTGCGGGTGATGCCCGGAAGGATCGTGCCGGTCGCCGGCGTCGCGACCCGACCGTCCTTGAAGACGAGGTAGACGTTCATGCCGCCGAGCTCTTCGAGGTAGCGGCCCTCCTGGGCGTCCAGGAAGACCACCTGGTCACAGCCGGCGGCGTAGGCCTCTTCCTGCGCCACGAGCGAGCTGGCGTAGTTCCCGCCCGTCTTCGCCGCGCCCATGCCTCCGCGTCCGGCGCGGGTGTACTGGGTGCTGAGCAGGAGCGAGACCGGCTTCACGCCACTCTTGAAGTAGGCGCCCGCCGGACTGGCGATCACCATGAAGGTCACATGCTTCGAAGGCCGCACGCCGAGGAACGCCTCGGAGGCGAACATGAAGGGACGCAGGTAGAGCGACTTCTCTCCCGCCGGGTCCGGCACCCAGCGCTCGTCGACCTCGACGAGCGTCTTCACGGCGTCGAGGAAGAGGTCCTCGGGGACGACGGGCAGCGCCAGCCGCTCGCTCGAGCGCGCCATCCGACGAGCGTTCTCCTCGGGGCGGAACGTCCAGACCGAGCCATCGTCGCGACGGTAGGCCTTGAGACCCTCGAAGACCTCCTGCGCGTAGTGCAGGACCGCCGTCGCCGGGTCGAGGATCAACGGACCGTAGGGGGTGATCCGGGCGTCGTGCCAGCCCTTCTCCGGGGTCCACTCGGCGGTGAACATGTGATCGGTGAAGTGCAGTCCGAAGCCGGGGTCGGCAAGGATCCGAGCGAGCTCGGCGTCGCTGCGGGGACTGTCGGATCGGGCGATGCTGATCGGGGTGGTGCTCATGGAAATCACGCTACCTGTCGATGTCGGGGCGCGCGCCCTGACGGCGCGCCTTAGTTGGTGATACGCGCGGCCACAGCGTCGCCGACCTCGGCGGTCTTCTGCGCCGCGCCGGGTACTCGGTCGGCCAGCTCGGCGACGACCGTGTCTTCGATCGCCTTGGCGGCCTTCTCGTGCCCGAGGTGGTCGAGCAGTAGCGCACCCGAGAGGATCGCGGCGATCGGGTCGGCCTTCTGCTGGCCGGCGATGTCCGGCGCCGAGCCGTGCACGGGCTCGAACATCGAGGGCGTGGTGCGGTCAGGGTTGACGTTGCCCGATGCCGCCAGCCCGATGCCGCCGGTGACGGCGGCCGCGAGGTCGGTGATGATGTCGCCGAAGAGGTTGTCCGTGACGATCACGTCGAACCGCTGCGGCTGGGTCACCAGGAAGATGGACGCGGCGTCGACGTGCAGGTAGTCGGTCGTCACCGAGGGGAACTCCGACCCGACGCGGGCGACCGCGCGCGCCC
>JBQCJL010000307.1:0-3294 GCA_051952795.1 Marmoricola sp. | reverse complement strand
ACGGTCCGCGATCGCCGGCGTCCTGGCGCATGCGCCAGCCCTGGCCGCGATGTGCAACCCGACCATCAACTCCTACACGCGCTTCGGCCCGGACACGCTGGCGCCCTGGCTGATCGACTGGGGCCTGGACAACCGCAGCGCGATGATCCGCGTCCCACCGGAGCGTGGCCGTGCTTCCCGCATGGAACTGCGCCTCGGCGACGCCTCCGCGAACCCCTACCTCGCGATCGCCGGCCTGCTGGCCTCGGCGTACCTCGGCATCCGGGACAAGCTGACGCCGCCGGACAAGCTCGAGGGTTACGGATACGACACGTCCAAGGCCGACAAGCTGCCCGAGAGTCTCGGGGCCGCCCTCGACGCCCTCGAGGCCGACGCCGACCTGACCGAGCTCCTGGGCCCGGCGTTCGTCCAGACCTTCGTGGCCTACAAGCGCAACGAGCTCGAGCGCTTCAGCCACTGGACGACCGACTGGGAGTTCCGCGAGTACGCGTACCACCTCTGAGTGGTGAGCAGCGGAGAAAGGAATCCGATGGCTACCCAGACCATCGTGAGGGAATTTGAGGCCGAGCTCGAGGTTCAGGAGGCGCGCACCGTCGCCGAGGACGTCGTCGCCCTCACCCTCGTGCATCCCGGAGGCGACGACCTCCCGCCGTGGACGCCAGGCGCTCACATCGACCTCGTGCTCGACGATGACGTGGTGCGTCAGTACTCCCTGTGTGGGAGCCCTGCCGATGCGGGCCGGTGGCGCGTGGGGGTGCTCAGGACGCCCGACAGCAGGGGTGGCTCCAAGGCGGTGCATGCGCTCACCGACGGAGCTCGCGTACGGGTTCGGGGGCCACGCAACCACTTCCCGTTCGTGACCTCCTCCCGCTATCTGTTCGTCGCCGGCGGCATCGGCATCACGCCCCTGCTTCCGATGATCGCCGAGGCCGACGCGGCGGGTGCGGATTGGCGACTCGTCTACGGAGGACGCTCGCGGGCCTCGATGGCGTTCGTCGAGGAGCTGGCCCGCTACGGGGACCGGGTCACCCTCGTGCCGCAGGACGAGGCCGGCCTCCCGGATCTCGGCGCGCTCCTGGGTACCCCGGAGGCAGGCACTCTGGTCTACACCTGTGGGCCGACCGGACTCCTGGATGCGATGGAGGAGCACTGCGCCGCGTGGCCGGCGGGAAGTCTCCACCTCGAGCGGTTCGCCGCGAAGGTCGCCGAGGCCTCGGACAACAGTGCCTTCGAGCTGGTCCTCCAGCAGTCGGGCCTGACCTTGACGGTGCCGCCGGACCGGTCGATCTTCGAGGTCTGCAAGGACGCGGGCGTGAGCGTGGTGGGTTCCTGCCTCGAAGGCGTCTGCGGTACCTGCGAGACGGAGGTGGTGGACGGCGATGTCGACCACCGCGACTCCGTGCTCAACGAGGAGGAGCAGGCGTCCAACGAGTACATGATGATCTGCGTGTCGCGCTGTCGCGGCCCTCGGCTGACCTTGGACCTGTGAGGACGAGACCATGAGCCGCAGCTACCCCCGCAACACCTGGTACGCGCTGGCCACCTCCGCCGAGGTGGGCAGGGAGCCGATCGGGATCCGGGCACTGGACTGTCCCGTCGTGCTGTTCCGTACCACCGATGGCCGGGCGGTGGCCCTCGCGGATCGCGACGCTCACTGCCCCTATCCGTTGAGTCTCGGGCATCTCGAGGGCGACACGATCGTGTCGGGTTACTCGGGCTTCGCCTACGACGAGTCCGGGGCGTGTGTCCGGGTTCCCACCCAGGATCAGGTCCCGTACGGAGCAGCGGTGCCGAGCTATGCGGTGCGGGAGTCGGGTGGGCTGGTCTGGGCATGGCTCGGCGAGCCCTCGCTCGCCGCGATGAGGCCGCCGGTCGCGGTGCCGTGGTTGGACGACCCGGCTTGGGAGAGCTTCGGGGAATCCTGGGAGACGCGCGCCAACGTGCTCATGCTCCACGAGAACTTCGCCGACATCACGCACGTGGCCGTCGTCGACCCGGTGATCTCACCGCCCGCCCTCAGCTCCGGTACCGCGCCGGATCTGCAGATCGAGCTCACCGAGACCACGGTCTCCTTCAGTCGCGACTGGCCGGCCTCGCCGATGGCGCCCTGGCAGGCCGCCGCGGTCGGCGCTTCACCGACCGAGGCATATCCGCAGCGGGAGGAGGGTTCATTCCTGAGCCCGGGTCTGTGGGCGGACCGCTGGGACTTCCGGCTGCCCGAGGGCACGCTCACCTTCCGGGTCACCCACGCGGTCACCCCGATCGACGACCGCCGCACCCGCCATTTCTGGCGGGTGAGCCGCAACTTCGCCCCCGGAGCCGAGGTGACCGAGCAGTTCCGCCCGATCTTCGAGGCCTACTACCGCAGAGTCCAGGAGATCCTCGAGACCATGCAGGCCGTGGTGGATCGGGACGGTCCGGGCCAGAACGTCTTGGTGGCGACCGACCGCGCCGCGATCCAGGTGCGCAGGATCATGCGGCGCCTGGTCGCCGACGAAGGCTGACCAGGCGCCGTCCCGGGTCAGCGCGTGCTGACCTTGACCGGGAGCGTCTTGATCCCGTTCACGAAGTTGCTGCGCACCCGGCGGACCTCGCCGTTGAGCTCGATGGTCTTCAGCCGGGGGATCAGCTCCTCGAACATCAGCCGGATCTCCATGCGGGCGAGGTTGTTGCCCAGGCACAGGTGCGGGCTGCCCTTACCGAAGGTGACGTGGTCGATGTTCTCGCGCGTGACGTCGAAGTCGTACGGGTCCTTGAAGACGGTCTCGTCGCGGTTGCCCGAGGCGAACCACATGACCACCTTGTCGCCCTCCTTGATCTCCTTGCCGCCCAGCTCCACGTCGCGGGTGGCGGTGCGGCGGAAGTGGTAGACGGGGGAGGCCCAGCGCAGGAACTCCTCGACGGCGTTGGGGATCAGCTCCGGACGCTCCTGCAGGATCGCCAGCTGCTCCGGGTGCTCGAGCAGGGCCAGCATCGAGTGGGTGATGGTGTGCCGCGTGGTCTCGTTGCCGGCGACCACGAGCAGCAGGAAGTAGTTGTCGTAGTCCGTGGCCGACATCGCCTGGCCGTCCTCGGGAATCTTGTTGACCAGCATGCTGACCAGGTCCGCGCCGGAGCCACCACGGCGCTCGGCGGCCAACTGGCGGCCGTATTCGAACACCTCCTGGGAGACCGGCGAGCGGAACGGAAGATGCTTGTACTTCTCGCTCTCCGCGTCGCTGATGAGCACGCGGGCGTACTCCGGGTCGGAGAACCCGATGATCTCGTTGCCCCAGTCGATCAGCTGGCCGGTCC
>JBQCJL010000306.1:0-4315 GCA_051952795.1 Marmoricola sp. | reverse complement strand
GCACGTGCCACGGAGCTGGGGCGGATCGCAGGCCCTCCACCAGGGTTTTGCCGTGTGAGGAGAACGGATCGACGCTCGAGGAGACGTCGAAGCGGGTGGCTCCGCTGGCTGCGTAGCCGGGAGGCGCCGGTGCGACGAGCTTGCCCGCGCGGTACACGCCCGTGCTGGTGACGACGCCGTTGACGCCGGTGATCTTGCTGACCTGCTCGGCGTAGGCGGTCACGTCGGCCTTGGTGGCGGAGGTGTCGACCACGCCGCTCAGAGCCGAGCCCGCGTTGAGGGCGTAGTCGGCGCGCAGGTCGTTGCCCACCGCTCGCGCGCTCTGGGTGGAAGGGAGCACACGGTCGTCCGGGTAGCCGTAGGAGGCACGGAGGAACGGCGAGCCCAGCACCAGCAGGATGGCCACGACTGCACCACCGAGAAGCACCGGGCGGCGCATCACCAGGCTGGCGAGGCGGTACCAGAGCCCATCGCGCTCGGTCTTGGGCGCGGGCTCGGGTCGCTTGAAGGTGCGCCGCACGAACGCGCGAACGTCGAGGGAGTTGATGCGCGGACCGACCAGCACCAGGATCGCGGGCAGGATGATGAGCGAGGCAGCGGCGGCCAGCGCGACCACGGCGACGCCCGCGTAGGCGAAGGATCGCAGGAAGTACATCGGGAAGATGACCATGGCCGCCAGGGCCAGCGCGACCGTCAGCGACGAGAACAGCACCGTACGGCCGGCCGTGCGGACCGTGTTGAGAATCGCCTGCTCGCCCTCGACGCCCTTGCCGAGCTCCTCGCGGTAGCGGCTGACCAGGAAGAGGCTGTAGTCGATCGCGAGCGCCAGGCCGAGCGCGGTGGTCATGTTGAGCGCGTAGATCGATACGTCGGTGAGCGAGGCCAGGATGCGCAGCACCGCCATCGTGCCGATGATCGCGGAGATGCCCACGGCGATCGGCAGCAGCGAGGCGACCAGGCTGCCGAACACGAACATCAGTGCGATGGCGGTCAAGGGGATGGAGATCATCTCGGCGCGACTCAGGTCGGTCGGCGTCACGGTGTTGACCTGGTGATAGGCGACGGCCGATCCGCCCATCGTGACCGTGGCACCGGGGTACTTGAGCGTGTTGAGGTGGTCGACGAGGTCGCCGGCCCGGTTCTGCATCTGGGTGTCATCGCCGAAGATGTGCGCCACGATCAGGCCGGCCCGGTGATCCTTCGAGGTGAGGACCGCGCCCTCCTTGGGGTTCGCCCAGTACGAGGTCAGGCCGCCGAGGATGCCGTCGGGGTTCTTGGGCGAGCGTGCCTGGGCGCCGAGGTAGCTGGTCACCTGAGCCGCCGCGGCCTTGGCGTCGGCCGAGGTGACGCCCTGGGGCGACTTCACCTGGATGATCAGGTTGGGGGAGCCGCCGTCGAACTTGGACTCGAGCAGGTTGCTCGCCGTCGTCGACTCGGCGTTCGCGACGGTGAACCCGCCCGATCGCAGATGGTGGGCCACCGGAGCGCCGAGGACCACCCCGGCGATCAGCAGGATCCCGGACACGATGAGGATCCGCTTGGGAGCCCTCACGACTAGCTGTGCAATGCGAGTCAACATGGGGAGCCCCTCGGATCCGGTAACTGAACAGCGCTAACTTAACGCTGATCACTTACGAGGGCAAGAGGGATCTAGGTCACGCTTCCGAGCCACGCGGCCGCGATGCAGAGCACGAGAGTGGCGATGACGTAGGCCGTCCCGCGCGCGCGTCCGGAGTTCACCGACTGCACCGCGAAGGACGAGTACGTGGTGAGGCCGCCGCAGAAGCCCGTTCCCCAGAGCGCCAGGGCGGTGGCGTCGTGGGTATGCGCGGCGAGGACGCCGAGGATGAACGAGCCGACCACGTTGACCGCGAGCGTGCCGTAGTGCCAGCCGCGGTCGAGGTAGTGCGCGGTGACATACCGGGCGGGTGCTCCCATCGCGGCGCCGAGGGCGACCCAGCCGAGGGTGCTCATTCGTCGCCCTCTTCGGCCTCGATGAGGGCACGACTCTCCGGCGTGCTCAGCCTGTCGACCAGCAGCACGCCGACGATCGCGGCCGCCAGGGTGCCGAACACGTACAGCGCCGCCAGCGCGGTGTGGTGGCGCAGGTCGTAGGAGCCGACCGCCGCCGTCGACATGGTGGTGAACCCGCCGAGCACACCGGTGCCGAGGAAGAGCGGCAGCCAGGGTGTGCGGCGGACCACCGCGATGGCAGGCAGGGACGCCAGCAGCATGGAGCCGCCGACGTTGATGGCGAAGACCGTCCACGGGAAGGTGCCAGGTGATGCTGGCCACTGATCGAGCAGCGCGCCGCGGGCTACCGCGCCGAGAGCACCGCCCACGGCGACGATGAGAATGCCCACCGGGAGCGGGACGACCGGAGTCGGTCGTGAGTTGGCCATGCTGGCGAACTCCTTCCCAACAATCGGCATTTCTGTGACCCGCCCTTTAATTTCCTCAAAGCGCTCAGCACAATAGCCGCCATGTCTGAAGTTGCCGCTGGGAGCCATCGACACCGCGTCGTCGTCATCGGATCGGGATTTGGGGGACTCTTCGCGACCAAGGCGCTCAAGCACGCCGATGTGGACGTCACCCTGATCAGCAAGACGACCCATCACCTGTTCCAGCCGCTGCTCTACCAGGTGGCCACCGGCATCCTGTCCCAAGGCGAGATCGCGCCCTCGACGCGCGAGGTGCTGGCCCGGCAGAAGAACGCGCGGGTCATCCTGGGCAACGTGAACGAGATCGATCTGGAGAACCGGATCGTGACCTCCGACATCCAGGGCCGCTACCAGCAGACGCCCTACGACTCGCTGATCGTCGCCGCCGGCGCCGGCCAGTCCTACTTCGGCAACGACCACTTCGCGCAGTTCGCGCCCGGCATGAAGAGCATCGACGATGCGCTGGAGCTGCGCGGCCGCATCTTCGGCGCCTTCGAGCTCGCCGAGCTGGCCGAGTCCGAGCGTGGCCGCAACCGGTTCATGACGTTCGTCGTCGTCGGCGCGGGACCGACCGGTGTGGAGATGGCGGGCCAGATCGCCGAGCTGTCCAAGCGCACCCTGCGCCACGACTTCCGACGCATCGACCCCGCCAAGGCCCGGGTCGTCCTCGTCGATGCCGCGACCCAGGTGCTGCCGCCGTTCGGCAAGAAGCTGGGCAAGGTCGCCCAGCGCTCACTGGAGAAGCGGGGCGTCGAGGTGATCCTCGGCGGTCTGGTCTCCTCGATGGACGACAAGACGATCACCATCGGCTTCAAGGACCGCGAGGCGATCACCATCGAGGCGGCCACCAAGGTGTGGGCCGCGGGCGTGCAGGCCAACGACCTCTCCAAGACGCTGTCGGAGCAGACCGGAGCCAAGCTCGACCGCGCCGGCCGGATCGCGGTGAACCCCGACCTGACGCTGCCCGGTCATCCCGAGGTCTTCGTCATCGGCGACATGATCTCGCTCGACAACCTCCCCGGCGTCGCTCAGGTGGCGATCCAGGGCGGCAAGTACGCCGCCGACGTGATCTCGCGTCGGGTGCAGAACAAGGCGCCCAAGGGCCCCTTCAAGTACTTCGACAAGGGCAGCATGGCGACCATCTCCCGCTTCAGCGCGGTGGCGAAGGTCGGCAACATCGCGCTCTCGGGCCTCATCGCGTGGTTCATGTGGCTCGCCGTCCATCTGGTCTACCTGACCGGCTTCAAGAACCGCGTGACGGCCTTCGGCCACTGGTTCATCAGCGTCCTCGGCCGCGGTCGCGCCGAGCGCACCACCACCGAGCAGCAGATCTACGCCCGCAAGGCCATCGCCCAGCTGGAGGGCGGCATGGCCACCGTCGCGTCGGATCCGGAGTCGTGGAACCGGGTGCGCGCGGAGCTGGAGGCGCGGGCTGCTGAGGAGACGCGCCTTACGGACGCCGGGGAGCGTGGGCGGGCTCGGGCTGTCTGAGGGTTGGTGCTGGCCTGTGGGTTGGCGGCTCTGTTGGTGGCCGCCGGGCCTGTCGGTTTCACAAAAGGGTTTGTGACCTTGCCGCTTCCCGATCGAAATTTCGATCGAGAAGCGGCAAGTTCGATCAGGTCGCGCGCGGGTTTGCCGTCTCCGGGCTGCACCGTCGCTGCCACGCCAGCTCGAGCGGGTCGGTAGGTGCGTCCCGATCAAAGTTGCGGCAACTTCACCACCCGGGTTGTGAAACCGCCGGCGCGGGGCGCGCACCCACCCCCGCTCCTTGACCAAAATGGCGGCGTATAGATCGAAACACCGATAGCTAAACCGCCCCGTCACAACAAAGGTTTTTTAACCGCACCCCGCCGTGCCCCCCACCGCCGCCCACC
>JBQCJL010000305.1:0-2272 GCA_051952795.1 Marmoricola sp. | reverse complement strand
ATCGCCGAGCTCGGCCTGCCGCTGCCCGAGGTCAATCACGGCACGCTCGCGACGACGTCGTGGGAGTCGCTCAGCGAGTCATTCGCCTGAGCACCACCGCGAGCGCGGCGAGGGCGACCGCGTTGGCGGCGACGATCAACGCGACAGCCGTGGCGATGCCGTGGTCGTAGGCCGCGCCCAGCACGCCGCCCGCGATCAAGAGGCCCAGCCCCCGGACTAGGGCGAGCCACCCGAAGGCGACCGAGCGGTTGGCCCGCGGCACCAACTCGGTGACGACCGCCTTCACCGTGGAGTCGAGCACTCCGTTGACGATCCCCCAGATCGCCACGCCCACCCAGATCCAGAGCGCGCTGTGCGCGAAGGCGATCGCGGACACGGCCGCGGCGATCGGGACCGCGAGCAGGGTCAGCGGACCTCGACGGTCGTAGACGCGGCCCATCAGCAGGCCACTGGCGCCGTCGACGAACATGGCGAGCGCGAACAGGACCGGAATCTGCGCCGCGGTGAGCAGACCGGTGCGCTGCGCATGGAAGGCCAGCAGCGGGAAGGACGCGATGCCGCAGGAGAGCACCGCGATGGCCGCGACGTACTGCCAGAACTGCGCGGGCAAGGGAACCCGGGGAGCAACGACCGGCGTCTCGACCGGGGTCTCGGTGGGGACCTCCTCGTAGACCAACGGATCGGGCACGCGTCGCCGGAGCCACGCGAGGGCGACGAGCACCAGCACGCCGGGACCGGCGAGCACCCCGAACGCGAGGCGGTAGTCCCCCTCGCGCCAGCTCAGCACCGCGGCGAGCAGGAGCGGGCCGAGCATCGCGCCGGTCTGGTCGAGAGCCTGATGGACGCCGAACGCGCGACCGCGTCCCGTCTGCGCGGAGGCATGCGACAGGAGCGTGTCCTTGGCGGGTGAGCGGACCGCCTTCCCCAGCCGCTCGGAGCCGTAGAGCAGCAGCGCCGGTGCCATCGCGCCGGTCGCTCCGATGAGCGGGACGCTGAGCACCGTGAGCGCGTAGCCCGTGATGGTCCAGGCCCAGTAGTGCTCGGTGCGCCGGACCGCGTAGCCCGACACCACCCGCAGGCCGTAGCCGATGAACTCGCCGGCTCCCGCGACCAGGCCGACGACGGTGGCCGAGGCACCGAGCGTCGCCAGGTAGGGGCCGATGATGCTGCGCGCGCCCTCGTAGACCATGTCCGCCAGCAGGCTGACGATCCCGAACGCGAGGACGAAGTGCCAGGGCCGGAGCAACTCCCGGCGCGGATGCGTGGTCACGGCCCCATCATGCCGAAGGCATAGGCAAAGCCAACGGCCGCTGTTACGTTCGGCCGGTGACTACAACAGCGGATTTCGTCGTCGTTGGTGCGGGTTCGGCGGGGGCGGTCGTCGCCGCTCGGTTGTCCGAGGATCCGACCGTTCACGTCATCCTCATCGAGGCCGGCGCGGCTCCCCCGGCGGCCGAGCTGATGCCGGCCGCCGCGCCTGCCATCCAGCAGGACAAGGAGACCGACTGGATGTTCACCGCCCATGCGGGTGGTTGTGGTCGCGGCCTGGAGGGCGGCCGGATGATGGTGCCGCGCGGCAAGATGCTCGGCGGCTCGTCCGGCATGAACTACATGGCCTACGTGCGCGGCCATCCCGCCGACTTCGATTCCTGGGCCGCCAACGGCGCCACGGGTTGGTCCTATGCCGACGTGCTGCCGTACTTTCGTAAGAGCGAGGGCTTGATCCCCAACGACGCCATCAAGATCGACGCGGCCGCCCACGGCAACGACGGCCCGCTGGGCGTCTCGGTGCGTCAGCCGGTGGTCGCCGGGGCCCAGGCGTTCGTCGAGGCGGCCGTGGCCGCCGGCATCCCTGAGGGCGACTACACCGGCACCGACCGCGGCGGCCCGCAGGGGCTGGTGTCGCTCCTGCAGACCACCACCAAGGACGGCAAGCGCACCAGCACGTACCACGCCTTCCTGGAGGGCGACGTCGAGCAACGCTCCAACCTCACCATCCTGACGCGGGCACAGGTCGCCAAGATCGTGATCGAGGGCGAGGGGTCGGACCTGCGAGCGACCGGCGTCGAGGTCATCACCGATGACGGAACCCGCCAGACGATCACGGCACGCAACGAGGTCATCCTCAGCGCCGGGGCCGTCGGCTCGCCGCAGCTGCTGATGCTCTCGGGAGTCGGTCCGCGCGAGCACCTCGAGTCGCTCGACGTGCCGTGCCTCCTCGATGCCCCCGAGGTCGGTCAGCACCTGAAGGACCACCTGCAGATGGGCTTCT
>JBQCJL010000304.1:0-4169 GCA_051952795.1 Marmoricola sp. | reverse complement strand
CTCGAGCTGCTGCACCTGGGTGGCCGCTCGCTTCCGCACGCCGTGCTGATGATGATCCCGGAGGCGTGGGAGAACCACGCCGCGATGGATGACAAGCGTCGTGCGTTCTATGAGTTCCACTCCGCCGTGATGGAGCCCTGGGACGGACCGGCGTGTGTCGTCTTCACCGACGGCACCCAGGTCGGCGCCGTGCTCGACCGCAACGGTCTGCGCCCGAGCCGCTACTGGATCACCGACGACGGCCTGGTCGTCCTCGCGTCCGAGGTCGGCGTGCTGGACATCGAGCCGTCGACGATCGTCCGCAAGGGCCGGCTGCAGCCGGGTCGGATGTTCCTGGTCGACACCGAGCAGCACCGGGTGATCGAGGACGAGGAGATCAAGTCCAGTCTCGCCGAGGAGCACCCCTACGACGAGTGGCTGCACGCCGGTCTGATCAAGCTCGAGGACATCGCCGACCGCGAGCACATCGTGCACTCGCACGCGTCGGTGACCCGCCGCCAGCAGATCTTCGGCTACACCGAGGAGGAGCTGCGGGTCATCCTCACGCCCATGGCGAACACCGGTGGGGAACCACTGGGTTCGATGGGGACGGACACCCCAGTGGCAGTCTTGTCGGAACGTCCCCGCTTGCTCTTCGACTACTTCGCGCAGCTCTTCGCCCAGGTCACCAACCCGCCGCTGGACGCGATCCGCGAGGAGCTCGTGACGTCGCTGCACGGGTCGATCGGCCCGGAGGCGAACCTGCTCGAGCCGTCGGCCGCGTCGTGCCGCCAGATCGTGCTGTCCTTCCCGGTGATCACCAACGACGAGCTCACCAAGATCCGGCACATCAACCGCGAGGGCGACCACCCCGGCTTCATCACGCACGTCGCGCGTGGTCTCTACGACGTCAACGGCGGCGGCGAGGCCCTCGCCGCGCGCCTGGACGAGATCTGTGCCGAGGTCAGTGAGGCCATCGCCGAGGGCGCTCGCGTCATCGTGCTGTCGGACCGTCACGCCGATGCCACGCACGCACCGATCCCGTCGTTGCTGCTCACGGCCGCCGTGCACCACCACCTGGTGCGGGAGAAGACCCGTACCCAGGTCGGGCTGCTGGTCGAGGCCGGTGACGTCCGCGAGGTGCACCACGTCGCCACGCTCATCGGCTTCGGTGCCGCGGCGGTGAATCCCTACCTGGCCATGGAGTCCGTGGAGGACCTGGCCCGCGACGGCTTCTACGTCAAGGTCGAGCCCGAGGTGGCCGTCAAGCACCTGGTCAAGGCGCTCGGCAAGGGCGTCCTCAAGGTCATGTCGAAGATGGGTGTCTCCACGGTCGCGTCCTATACGGGTGCGCAGATCTTCGAGGCGCTCGGTCTCTCCCAGGAGCTGGTCGACAAATACTTCACCGGCACCGCCTCCAAGCTGGGCGGCATCGGTCTCGACGTCATCGCCGAGGAGGTGGCCCTGCGTCACCGCAAGGCCTACCCGGTGGACGGCATCGCGCCGGCTCACCGCGAGCTCGAGATCGGCGGCGAGTACCAGTGGCGCCGCGAGGGTGAGCTGCACCTGTTCAACCCCGAGACCGTGTTCCGCCTGCAGCACGCCACCCGCGAGGGTCGCTACGACGTGTTCAAGCAGTACACGAAGGCGGTCGACGAGCAGGCTGAGAAGCTCATGACCCTGCGTGGCCTGTTCGCGTTCAAGAGCGATCGTCCGTCGATCTCCATCGACGAGGTCGAGCCGGTCTCGGCCATCGTCAAGCGCTTCAGCACCGGCGCGATGTCCTACGGCTCGATCAGCCAGGAGGCGCACGAGAACCTCGCCATCGCCATGAACCGGCTGGGCGCCAAGTCCAACACCGGTGAGGGCGGCGAGGACTCCGAGCGCCTCTACGACCCCGAGCGGCGCTCGGCGATCAAGCAGGTCGCCTCGGGCCGCTTCGGCGTGACGAGCGAGTACCTCACCAACGCCGACGACATCCAGATCAAGATGGCGCAGGGAGCGAAGCCCGGCGAGGGTGGGCAGCTGCCCGGTCACAAGGTCTACCCGTGGGTGGCCAAGACCCGGCACAGCACGCCCGGCGTGGGCCTCATCAGCCCGCCGCCGCACCACGACATCTACTCGATCGAGGACCTGGCTCAGCTGATCCACGACCTCAAGAACGCCAACCCGTCCGCTCGCGTCCACGTGAAGCTGGTGGCCGAGGTCGGCGTCGGCACGGTCGCCGCCGGTGTCTCCAAGGCACACGCCGACGTCGTCCTCATCTCGGGTCACGACGGTGGTACGGGTGCGTCTCCGCTCACCTCGCTCAAGCACGCCGGCGGTCCTTGGGAGCTCGGCCTCGCCGAGACCCAGCAGACGCTGCTGCTCAACGGACTGCGCGACCGCATCGTCGTGCAGACCGACGGCCAGCTGAAGACCGGGCGCGACGTCGTGATCGCCGCGCTGCTCGGCGCGGAGGAGTACGGCTTCGCGACCGCACCCCTGGTGGTCTCGGGCTGCATCCTCATGCGCGTGTGCCACCTGGACACCTGCCCGGTGGGCGTCGCGACGCAGAACCCGGTGCTGCGCGAGCGCTTCAACGGCAAGCCGGAGTTCGTCGTGAACTTCTTCGAGTACATCGCCGAAGAGGTCCGCGAGATCCTGGCCGAGCTGGGCTTCCGCACCCTGGAGGAGGCCATCGGTCACGCCGAGGTGCTGGACTCCGCTCGTGCCGTCGAGCACTGGAAGGCCTCGGGTCTGGACATCAGCCCCGTCTTCCACGTGCCGTCGTTGCCCGAGGGCACCGCGCTGCGCAACACCAAGGGCCAGGACCACGCCCTGGAGAAGGCGCTCGACCACGAGCTCATCGCCCTGGCTGCTCCGGCGCGGGAGCACGGTGAGCCGGTGCGCGCGGCCCTGACGGTGCGCAACGTCAACCGGACCGTGGGCACCATGCTGGGTCACGAGGTGACCAAGCGGTACCGCGGCGCCGGTCTGCCCGACGGCACCATCGACTTCACCTTCACGGGCTCGGCCGGTCAGTCGTTCGGCGCCTTCGTGCCCCAGGGGATCACCCTGCGGCTGGAGGGCGACGCCAACGACTACGTCGGCAAGGGCCTCTCGGGGGGTCGGATCGTGGTGCGTCCCTCGCGCGAGGCGACCTTCAAGAGCCACGAGCAGGTCATCGCCGGCAACACGCTGGCCTACGGCGCGACCTCGGGCGAGATCTTCGTCAGCGGCAGCGTCGGCGAGCGCTGCGCGGTCCGCAACTCGGGCGTCACCCTGGTCACGGAGGGCGTGGGCGACCACGGCTGCGAGTACATGACCGGTGGCCAGGTGGTCGTGCTCGGCGCGACCGGTCGCAACTTCGCGGCCGGCATGTCGGGCGGTGTCGCGTTCGTGCTCGACCTCGACCCCCAGCGCGTCAACACCGAGCTCGTCGAGCTCGCCGAGGTCACCGGCAAGGCCGCCGATGAGCTCGAGGTGCTGGTCCGCCGCCACCACGAGGAGACCGGCTCCGAGATCGCAGCCGAGCTCCTCAGTGACTGGAGTGAGTCGCTCAAGCGGTTCACCGAGGTCATGCCCAGTGACTACAAGCGCGTGCTCGAGGCTCGTGAGGAGGCCCGCGAAGAGGGGCTCGACGAGGACGAGACCGCGGCACGGATTATGGAGGTCCTCCATGGCTGACCCGAAGGGCTTTTTGAAGGCGGGGCGTGAGGTCGCTGGCCGACGCCCGGTCGAGGAGCGGATCCACGACTACAAGGAGGTCTACCCCGGTGGACCTGGTCGTGCGCTGCTCCCGATCATCAAGACGCAGGCGGGCCGCTGTATGGACTGCGGCATCCCGTTCTGTCACCAGGGCTGCCCGCTGGGCAACATCATCCCGGAGTGGAACGACCTGGTGTGGCGCGACGACTGGGATGCGGCCATCGAGCGGCTGCACGCGACGAACAACTTCCCGGAGTTCACCGGTCGGTTGTGTCCCGCCCCGTGCGAGACGGCCTGCGTGCTCGGCATCAACCAGGACCCGGTGACGATCAAGAACATCGAGGTCTCCATCATCGACCGAGCCTGGGACTCCGGCGCGGTTCGTCCCCAGGTTCCCGAGTGGCTGACCGGCAAGACCGTGGCAGTGATCGGCTCGGGTCCGGCAGGTCTGGCCGCCGCACAGCAGCTGACCCGTGCGGGCCACACCGTGGCGGTCTACG
>JBQCJL010000303.1:0-2097 GCA_051952795.1 Marmoricola sp. | reverse complement strand
GATCGAGTCGGGTAACGCTGTTGCGGTGCTGCCTGACCTGATGCTCGTGCCGCGTCGGCCCCAGGCGCGATTGGTCGACCTTCCCGGCCGGCCCCGCCGATCGGTCTTCACCTCGGTCCGCACATCGAGCACCAACACGCCGGGCGTGCACGCCTGCCGGTCCGTGCTCGCCGAGGTGTTCCCCGGGACGGTGGAGCTCGCGGCGGCCGAGTAAGCGCCCGGCGGAGCGAAGCGGGGAAGGTGCGCATCGAGGTCACGCGCACTCCCGCCGGTCAGGGTTCGAGCAGCCCCTCGAAGGCGATCGCGGTGAGCGCGTCGGCGATAGCGTCGGGGCTGGTGCGACCGCTCGGCCGCACCCATTCGGCCAGCGAGTTGACCATGCCGAAGAGCAGCCGGCTGATCAGGTCGGCCGGGATGTCGGTGCGTATGCCGCCCTCCCGGGCAGCCTGCGCGACCAGCTCGGCGAGCTGGGCGTCCAGCTCGCGCCGGCGTCTCAGGGCCGCCAGCTCGGCAGGGCTGTTACCGCGGACCCGCAGCAACAGCGTCACCGCCGGTAGGTGCTCGATGAGAACGTCGACGCTGCCGCGGACCGCCACACGCAGCCGCTCCAGCGCCGAGGACGTGCTGTCGGAGCGTGCCGCGTCGACCACCTCCGCCAGGCTGTCCAGTGCCTCGTCCAGAGCCTGTTGGAGCAGGTGTTCCTTGCTCGGAACGTGGTGGTACAGAGCCGATTTGGTGAAGCCGAGGCGCGCTGCGAGATCGCCCATGCTGGTGGCGTCATACCCCTGCAGGTTGAACAACTCGATGGCCTCGCGCAGCACGGTCGCCTGGTCCTTGCCGGGCCGTCCGCGGCGACGCGGGGTCGGCTCGTCGGATCTGACCGATGTCATGCCCTGAGACTTTCACACATCGCAGCCGAGGTGCCGCCTGGTCAGGAGCCGGCTTGCGCGTCCACCTCGTAGCTGGTGTTGATCGACTCGAAGAAGTTGACCAGCTCCAGGGTGTCGTTGGCGGTCGCCATCCACTTCGCCGGATTGCTGACGCCCCAGTGCGGTCCGAAGCCGAGCTCCTCGAGCCGGCGGTCGGCCAGGTAGCGCACGTACGTGTTGATGTAGTCGGCGTTGAGGCCGAGAATCCCGCGGGGGAGCAGGTCGCGGTTGTACTGCTCCTCCATCTCCACGGCGTCGAAGATCATCTGCTGGATCTCGTCGGCGAACTCCTGGGTCTGCAGGTCGGGATTCTCCTCGAGCACGGTGAGGATGAGGTTTATCCCGAACTTCAGGTGCAACGACTCGTCACGCACGATCCAGTCGATCAGCGAGCCGAAGTTGCGCAGCAGGTTCCGCTGCCGGAAGCTCAGCGCCACCATGAAGCCGCTGTAAAACCAAATGCCTTCCAGCACAACGTTGTACGCGACCAGGTTGCGGACGAAGTCACGCTTGCCCTCCGTCGTGGTGATGTCAAGAGTCTGCTCCGCCATCCGCTGGATGTAGCGGACCTCGAACTCCTCCTTGGCCGCCATCGACGGTATGTCGACGTGCGCGGCATACGCCTCGTCGCGGTCGATCGGGAAGGTCTCCAGCACGTATTCGAACGCCATGCAGTGGTTGGCCTCCTCCCACATCTGCTTGGCGAGGTAGAGGTGCGCCTCCGGTGCACCGACATACGGGTAGACGCCGAAGGCGAGCGCCTTGTTGACGAGCAGCTCGTTCGGGTTGAAGTAGCTCATCAGGAAGGTGACCGCGTGGCGCTCCTCGTCGGTCATCCGCTCGAAGTCACCGAGGTCCTCCCCGAGCTGGATCTCGTGCGGGAACCAGGTGTTGGCGACCGCCTGGTTGTAGAGGTCGTAGGCCCACTGGTAGCGGATCGGCTTCAGCAGCAGCCCGTCCTGGATGCCGGTGCCGAGGATGGAGGACTGGGTGTCGGGGGTGATGGATGTCATTGGCATGCCTCGCAGTTCAGAAGTTCTTGGGGGTCGGTGGGGCAGGTGAAGCCTTCGGCGAACTCGGTGGCCGCAGGAGCGACGGAGCCCGTTTGCGTGGACTGAGGAGCGGGAGAGCTTGTCGGGGTCCCCGCGAAGTGTTCGGAGGAGCGAAG
>JBQCJL010000302.1:0-3043 GCA_051952795.1 Marmoricola sp. | reverse complement strand
GCAACTCGCTCGGCGGACTGATCGCACTCGAGGCCGCCGTGGACGGCATCGCCAGCAGCGTGGTCGGACTCTCCCCCGCTGGCTTCTGGCGCAACCGCCTGGAGTTCGCCTACATCCGGTCCCTGTTCGCCACGATGATCAGCACGGGCAAGCTGCTCCGGCCGGTCGCACCCCAGGTGGCGCGGACCGCAGCCGGCCGACAGTTGATGTTCTCGTGGCTTGCCGCGCATCCCACCCGCGTGCGACCCGCCGATGCCCTCGACGATCTGGACGGCTTGATCCGCGCACTGCCGACCCTGCGCGGCCTGTTCCACCAGGCCTATCCCTTCGACTCCGAGATCGACTTCGGCGTCCCGGTGACGATTGCGTGGAGCGCCAAGGACCGCGTGCTCTTCCCCGGCCAGCGCAAGCGCGCCCAGCGCCTAGTGCCGCACGCGAACGTCTTCAAGCTCCAGAGCTGTGGGCACGTCCCGATGATCGACGATCCCGAGCTCGTCGCTTCGACCATTCGCGATCACGTCGCATCGCTGCCCGCTGCTCCGCTCCCTAGGGTGGGCTCATGGGAACGGCACAGTCCTTCGCCTTCTGGGCGATAACGCATGGGCTCCAGCGCGCCGGCTTGGCGGTCGGCGCGCGCAAGGGCGATCCGGCCGCACGGTTGACCGTCGAGCCTGAGCTGCGGGCATACCCGTTCGACGCCTACGAGGAGCTCCGCGGTCGCGGGACCATCGTGCCGGGCCGGGTCGTCTACGCCACGGTCGACCACGCCGCGGTCAACGAGATCCTTCGCTCGGAAGCCTTCAGCGTCGCCGGCGACCACCAGGAGCTGCCCGGTCCCCTGCCCGCGCTGGTCCGTCGGCTCAGTGATCCGTGGGCGGCCGGACCGGTCGACCCGCCCTCGATGCTCGCCGTCGATCCCCCGGTGCACGGCCGCTATCGCAAGCTGGTGTCGCGCGCCTTCACCGCGCGGTCGGTGCACGGGCTCGAGGGATCGATCACCCAGGTCGTGGCGCGCGAGCTGGATGCCCTCGAAGCCGGCCCGGACCAGGTCGACCTGGTCGACACCTTCGCCGCCCGCATCCCGGTCGCGATCATCGCGGATCTGCTCGGGGTCCCGCCCGCCATGCACGAGCAGCTGCTGGCCTGGGGCAACGCGGCCGCCATCACGCTCGACCCGGGACTCTCGTGGCGCCAGTTCCGCCACGCCGAGGCCGCCGTGCGTGCGCTGCATCGCTGGATCGACGAGCACCTGCGCACGCTGCGGGCCCAGCCGGGTGACGACATCCTGAGCCGGCTGCTGCAGGGTGAGGCCGCCGACCAGCTGACCGACGTG
Source organism: Marmoricola sp. (assembly GCA_051952795.1). Classification (GTDB taxonomy): domain Bacteria; phylum Actinomycetota; class Actinomycetes; order Propionibacteriales; family Nocardioidaceae; genus Marmoricola. The sequence goes on along the minus strand of JBQCJL010000302.1, from coordinate 1,710 downwards.
GAGCTGCGCGCCACGGCGCTGCTCGTCCTCGGTGCGGGCTTCGAGACGACCGTCAACCTCATCGGCAATGCGGTCATGCAGCTGCACGCGCACCCCGACCAGCGCAGGCTCCTCGTCGACCAGCCCGACCTCTGGGGCAACGCGGTCGAAGAGGTGCTGCGATTCGACTCCCCGGTGCAGCTGACCCTCCGCCAGGCGACGCGTGACGTCGAGATCACCGGTGTGCCTGTGCACGCGGGCACGGCGATCCTCAGCATGCTCGGCGGCGCCAACCGCGATCCAGCGGTGTTCGAGGATCCCCAGACCTTCGACGTCACCCGCCGGGATGCCGACAAGCACGTGTCGTTCTCGGCCGGCGCCCACTATTGCCTGGGTGCCTCATTGGCCCGCACGGAGGCGACGACCGCCCTCCGAATGCTCTACGAGCGCTTCCCGGACCTGGCCGTCATCAGCGCCGCGGAACGCCGCGGTACCCGGGTGCTGCGCGGCTACGAGCACATCCCGGTGCGGCTGCGGTAGCTACTTCTTGGCGGCCCGCACGTAGCCCGCGAGCAGGCCCGTCGCCAACGCCTTGACCGCGAGCCGGTCGACCAGCGGGATCCGCGAGTCGGCGTGCACGGTGTAGCTGATCCAGGTCTTGCCCTCGTGCTCGGCCAGCTCGACCTCGCCACGGTAATCGCGCAGGGGCACCCCGCTGAGGGCGCGGTAGCCGAGGAATCGCTGAGGCTCGAAGGCGGTGATCTCCTCGACGATCGCGGGCATCGGACCCGGAGCCGAGATGCGGCGCACGGCACCGACGCCGTTCGGGTCCGTCGAGCCGACCTTGTCCATGGTGACCTTGAGGCCCGGACCCCACGAGCTCATGCCGACGTGATCGGCGAGTACGGCCCAGGCGTGGGCGATCGAGCGGTCGAGCGTGGCGGTGGCGGTTCCGGTGACGTGCATGCAGTGCTCCTAGGCGTAGAGATAGTCATCGAGGGGGAAGGATCCCGCCTCGCGGAAGGCGGTGACGGTGGAGGTCGGACGGAGAAGGGTCGCCTCGCCGTGCTGGTTGAAGTAGTAGCTGCGGGAGGTCGCGCAGCTGCCCAACGTGAAGACACTATCGCCGAGCTTCTCGGTCATCCGCTCGAGGAAGGCATCGTTCGCCTCGACCTTGACCTCGAACGTCGTCGCGTCCTGCTTCCTCACCTCCTTGAGCAGGCGACCCATGTGCTTCATCTGCGACTCGATCGTCGTGAAGTACGACAGGCCGCTGTAGGAGTACGGGCTGTTGAGGGAGAAGAAGTTCGGGAACTGGGGAACGGTGATGCCCTCGTAGGCCTGGAAGCGGTTCGCGCGCCACCACGCGCCGAGGTCGCGGCCCTCGCGACCCACGATCCGCACGGCGGGGAAGTTGGTCTCCCAGAGGTCGAAGCCGGTGGCCAGCACGAGGACGTCGATGTCGGTGCGGCGCCCGTCCTCGGTGACGATCCCGTTCGCATCGAGGTGGCTGATCCGCGAGGTCTCGAGCTTGGCGGCGCCGGTTTCGAACGCCTTGTAGAAGGTATTCGAGAAGGTCGGCCGCTTGCAGCCGAAGGAGTAGTCGGGGGTCAGCTTCCGACGGAGCTCCGGATCGCTGATCTCGCGGCGCAGGTGATCGCGACAGACCTTGGCGCCGATCTTGTTGGCGCCGGGGATGGAGCCGAAGTGCAGCACGCCGGCGACCATCAT
>JBQCJL010000301.1:0-3602 GCA_051952795.1 Marmoricola sp. | reverse complement strand
CAGAAGGGCCAGATCCGCAAGGGTGTCGTGTCCTCGATCGTCAACTTCGGTGCGTTCGTCGACCTCGGCGGCGTCGACGGTCTGGTTCACGTCTCCGAGCTGTCCTGGAAGCACATCGACCACCCGTCCGAGGTCGTCACCGTGGGTGACGAGGTCACCGTCGAGGTCCTCGACGTCGACATGGACCGTGAGCGCGTGTCGCTGTCGCTCAAGGCGACCCAGGAGGACCCGTGGCAGCACTTCGCCCGGACCCACCAGATCGGTCAGATCGTCCCGGGTAAGGTCACCAAGCTCGTTCCCTTCGGTGCGTTCGTTCGCGTCGAGGAGGGCATCGAGGGTCTGGTCCACATCTCCGAGCTCGCCGAGCGTCACGTGGAGATCCCGGAGCAGGTCGTCCAGGTCAACGACGACACGATGGTCAAGATCATCGACGTCGACCTCGAGCGTCGCCGGATCTCGCTGTCGCTGAAGCAGGCCAACGAGACCGAGACCGCGGCTCACGTCGACGAGTTCGACCCGACCCTGTACGGCATGGCCGCCTCGTACGACGACCAGGGCAACTACATCTACCCCGAGGGCTTCGACCCGGAGACGGGCGAGTGGCTCGAGGGCTACGAGGCGCAGCGCGCCACGTGGGAGGAGCAGTACGCCAAGGCGCACGCTCGCTGGGAAGCTCACGTCAAGCAGCAGGCCGACGCCAAGCAGGCCGACGCCGAGGCCGGCGAGTCCACCTCGTACTCGAGCGACAGCGCCGACGAGGCCGGCGGCTCGCTCGCGTCCGACGAGGCTCTGCAGGCGCTTCGCGAGAAGCTCACCGGCGGCAACTGAGGGTCCCACCTCAACCGACGCAGCAGTGGCGGTCACCCTTCGGGGTGGCCGCCACTGTCTTTCTCACGCCGAGTTTTGTGGTTTTCCTGTGCGGTCCCGCGAGGAGTCCTAGCCTCGTGAAGGGAGCTGCCTCAGGGAGGGGGTAGCTCTTCTTCACCCTGGGGAGGGGAACCATGTCGCGTCGTTTTCGCATGCCCACAGCAGCCGTGGCGTTACTCGCTGCGATTCTCGGATCAGTGGTCTGGGGAGGCCCGGCACATGCCGGCACCGGTCCGACTTCGGCACCGGTGTCGCCGCCTGCGGCGACCACTCGTCACTGGAGCACTCCGCAGAAGATCATGCTCTATGGAGATTCGATCACGCAGGGGGCCGTGGCTCGCTGGACCTGGCGCTACCGGCTCTGGCAGGGCCTGCAGGCTGCGGGAACACCGGTCGACTTCGTGGGGCCGATGCACACGGTGTGGAGCTTCACCACGGGGAACATGTACAGCATGGAGTACCGCAACCCGAACTTCGATACCGACCACGCGTCGTATGCGGGGATGACTCTGTCGCACCCGAACTGGACGATCGCGAACCTGGCCGGTCAATACCGCCCCAACGTGATCGTGGGCCTGATCGGCTTCAACGACATCTGGCGGTACGGCGTCTCGCCTCAGAGCCTCATCGACCTCTGGCGCGAGCAGATCGCGCTCGCCAGGCAGGCCGACCCGGGCGTGAGCATCGTGCTCGGGCAGTACGGGCAGGTATGGATGCCGGGTGTCTCCGAATACAACGCCGACGTGGCGGCACTCGCAGCCAGTGTGGATCGCCCGAGCGCGCGCGTCATCGTGGCGCAGGCCCCGACCTTCACCGAACACGAGGACACGTTCGACGGCGTCCATCTCTCTACGAGCGGTGAGAATCTGCAGGCCAAGTCGGTGGCAGCGGCCCTGACCCAGCTGGGACTGGACTCTGCCGCTGCACCAGCCGACCCCACGAACGACACGGCGTTCACTCCGGTTCCGACCGTCACGACCTCGAACGGTCTCGTCGTCGCGTCGTGGCCTGCCGTCGACTATGCGACGCTCGAGAACGTCTACATCCGTGACGACACCGCGGGATGGTCGGGAGTGCTGCCCTATACCGGGACCACCCTCGTCTTCCCCGGTCAGCCTGGCGACACCTACGAGATCGCGCTGGCGCCGGTTCAGGGCTGGAGCGAGATCGGCACCCGGTCGCCCTGGGTCTCCGTCACGGTTCCGTGAGCTGAGCGCTCAGGGCTCGGCGGATGACCTTTCCGGTCGCCGTCCGGGGGAGTGCCTCCCAGCGGTGGTACTCCTTCGGACGCTTGGCCGGCGCGAGGTGCTCGCGCGCGAACCTGCGCAGCTGTTCTTCCGTCGCTGAGCCCACGTAGGCGGCGCAGACGCGTTGACCCCACTCGGGGTCGGACCGCCCGAAGACCGCGACCTCCGTCAGTCCCGGGATTCGTTCGAGGACCTGCTCCACCTCGGCTGGGTACACGTTCACGCCACCCGTGATGATCAGGTCCACCCGCCTGCCGTCGAGGTACACGTAGCCGTCCTTGTCGATGCGCCCCAGGTCGCCGACGGTGAAGGACGAGTCCCGCCATGCCGCGGCGGTCTTCTCGGGGTCGCCGAAGTACTCGAAGCCTGCGTAGCGCGGGACGGCACACCACAGCGTGCCGTCGGGGTCGGCCGTCATGACTCGGCCGGGTCGGGCACGGCCGAGGGTGCCGGGACGCTCTAGCCACTCCTCGCTGCGGCAGGCGGTGAACTGGCCCTCGGTCGATCCGTAGAACTCCCAGGTCGATCCCGCGGGAAAGAGCTCGATGAGTCGCCGCTTCACGCCCTCGGGACAGGGCGCGCCCGCATGCGCCACCAAGCGGAAGCTCGTGAGGTCGGGAACGCCCACCTCATCCCAGTGCGCGAACAGTCGCTGCAGGTGCGCTGGCACGCAGAACATGGTTGTCGGTCTCTCGCGCTCGATAGCCGCGGTGATGCGGGCGACGTCGAACGGCCCCGGCACGACCATGCGGCCACCTGCCAGCAGGGTGCCCATCGCGAAGCGGAGGGGAGCCGAGTGATGCAGCGGCGACAGCACCAGATTCACGTCCGTGTCGGCGAAGCCCCACAGCTGCTGCTCCTCGGCGACCAGCGCCTCGGCGTCGTCAGCGGCGAGGATGCCGGACCAGACGCCCTTGGGTCGCCCGGTGGTGCCGCTGGTGACGTGCATCGGGCGGGCAAGGGGGAGCCCCATCGGATAGGCCGCCTCGAGCGTGGTCAGGGCCTCGGGATCATCAATGACCGCCGTTGGTGCGAGATCGGCGAACAGGTCGGCTCGTTCGCTCGGCGTGAGCTTGGGATCCAAGGGGATCGGCACCAGTCCGGCGGCGAGCAGACCGATCACCACGCGTGCATAGAGCTCGGAGCCGGGGACGGCGAGCGCTACTCGGTCACCGCGGGCGAAGGGCTGCACCATGTCGCCCTTATCCTCGCACCATGATGCGGGTGGGACTGACCGGCGGGATCGCGATGGGGAAGAGCACGGTCTCCGACCTCCTGCGTGCGCGCGGGGCGGTGATCATCGACGCGGACGCGATCGCGCGCGAGGTCGTCGAGCCGGGCACGCCGGGCTTCGAGCAGGTGGTCGCCGAGTTCGGCGAGGGCATTCTCGATGCGAACGGCGCCATCGACCGGCCTCGGCTGGGGACGGTCGTCTTCAACGACGAGGCCGCACGGCGTCGGCTCGAGGCGATCGTGCATCCCCTCGTG
>JBQCJL010000300.1:0-2265 GCA_051952795.1 Marmoricola sp. | reverse complement strand
CGCCGTGAAGACCATCGTGGCCAGCGGAGCCGAGACCGCGATGCTGGTGAGCCACGGTGCTGCCATCAGGACCTGGATCGGCCACCGGTGCGACCTCACCGACTGGGACGGCGCAGCCTTCTCCTCGTCGGCGTGGGTAGGAACCCGCCAGGCGGTCGCATCGTTGTCGAACGCAGGCAGACCGCGGCGCTGACGCACGAACCCCCACGCAAGCGGGCCGAGCAGCAGCATGCCAGCGCCGATGATGCCCACCCACTGGGGCGGTACCCCCAGCATCTTGAGGCCGGTGAGAGTCAGCACCACGACGATACCGTTGCGAATGATCGACTGTGAGACCCACGAGGCCATGCGAGCACCCAGGAAAGTGCCGGGAGTGCCGCCGACGATGAGCGGGATCAGGATCGCGGGATCCACGCCGTTGTTGAGGACATGCCCGACCGCAGCGGCGATCACGAGCGGGACCGCTTGGACTAGGTCCGTGCCGACGAGCCGGACGGCGATCATCCGCGGATACAGCAGCAGAAGGGCCACCATGATGAGCGACCCCGAGCCCACGCTCGTGATGCCGACCAGCAGGCCGCCGACAGCGCCGACCAGGATGGTCGGTACCGGCCGCACGCGGATCTCCTCATGGGTCCAGGTGTTGTCGTCGCGGACCAAGCGCAGTTGCAGCAGGATGCGCAGGGAGTAGCTGGCCGCTGCCAGGAGAAGCGCCCAGCCGATGGCGTCGGTGAGGAACGTGGTCTGCGCGCCCTTGCTGCCGATCTCGTGAACGAGAAATCCGCCCGCGAATGCGCAGGGCACCGAGCCCCCGATCAGGTAGGCCGCGAGCTTGAAGTTGGGTGAGCCTGAGCGCCAGTGGACGCTGGCGCCGATCGACTTGTTGATGCCGGCAGCCACCAGGTCGTTCGCGACGGCAGCCGCAGGATTGATGCCCAGGAAGATCAGCGCCGGCGTCATCAGCGCACCGCCGCCCATGCCCGTGAGCCCGACGACGATGCCGACGCCGAAGGCCACCACCAGAACACCGAGAGCGCTACCTGTCAGCACCTGATCCCAACCGTGCGAAGCGGTGAGCAGGTGCATCAGGGACGCGTGTAGGTCATGCATCGGGGTCCTCCGTGGTCGACGGAGGGGGCAGCACCGCCACCACATCGGCCAGCACGTCGTCGATGGAGCGTCCCGTCGTGTCGACGACGAGATCGGCGTCGTCGGGTGTCTCGTAGGGACTGGAGATGCCGGTGAAGTCGGGGATCTCGCCGGCGCGCGCCTTGGCGTAGAGGCCCTTGCGGTCGCGACGCTCGCATTCCTCCAGCGGGGTGGCGACGTGGATCAGAACGAAGTCGCCACGCGCCGCCTCTGTCATCGCGCGCACGGCCTTGCGGGTCTCGTCGAACGGCGCGATGGGTGAGCAGATCGCCACGCCGCCATGGCGCGCGATCTCGGCCGCCACCCAGCCGATGCGCCGGATGTTCGTCTCGCGGTCCTCGCCCGAGAAGCCCAGGCCGGCGCTCAGATGACGACGAACCACATCGCCATCGAGGCTGGTGACGGTCCGCTCGCCGCGTTCAAGGAGCGCGTCGTTGAGCGCTCGCGCGATGGTGGACTTGCCACTGCCCGACAGCCCGGTGAAGAACACCACCAGTCCTCGCGGGTCCGGACTGTCCGCCGCGACCGCCGCGGCGACATCGAGGGGATAGTCGCCCTCGTGGCTGAGGGCGAGCACGTCCCCGGCGGCGAAGTTCGCCACGACGCGCTGGCCCAGGGCATGGTCCAGGTCACCATCACCATGGCTCGGCAGCGGCACGGCGACCACCTCGGTATCACCGAGTGCCTCCGCGACGATGAGGCAGGTGCGGATCAGTCCCACCTGGGAGATCTCCTGTGGGGTGCCGGTGCCGCAGAGAGCCAACAGGACAACGGGCCGCCCGGCACGCTCGGACTGGATACGCGTGATGTCCGATTCCGTCGGTGGCGCCGCCACGGCGACGGTCAGGGCGTCGGGGTGGGCGAGGCGGGTCTCGGCGGCCGTCCGGAAGAGGCGACGAAACGGTCCGTACGCCGGGGTCCCCAGGGGTGTGAGCGTGCCCGATCCGTCGAGATGAGCGATCGGGAAGCCCTCGGGATCGACCAGCTCGGCAGGGCCCCGCGTGCCCAGCGTGATGACGTCATCGAACGTCGTCTGGGGGTGGTAGCCGCCACTCAGGAGGAGCTCGAGGTCGTCGAGCTCCCGCTGGGTCGGGCAGTACGTGGGATCGGGCACGG
>JBQCJL010000299.1:0-2888 GCA_051952795.1 Marmoricola sp. | reverse complement strand
CGATCGGAGCCGCGCTCGTCCGCAACCTGGTCCTCGGCGGCTACGCCGGTCGTGTCTACGCGGTGAACCCATCGGCCTCCTCCGTCTCGGGCCTGCCGGCGTACCCGAACGTCGCCGACATCCCGGGCGAGGTCGACCTCGCGATCGTCGCGGTCCCGGCCGAATCGGTCGCCGACGTGGTCCTCGACTGCGCGAACAAAGGGGTGCACGGCCTGATCGTGATCTCGTCGGGGTTCGCCGAGACCGGCGACGATGGCCGCCAGCGGCAGCGGAAGCTGGTCGGGCTGGCTCGCTCCTACGGACTGCGTCTGATCGGTCCCAACTGCCTGGGCGTGATCAACACCGCCGCGGCGCTGAGCCTGAACGCGTCGCTGGCGCCGGTGATGCCGCCGCGGGGCCGGGCGGGGTTCTTCTGCCAGTCCGGTGCTCTCGGGTCCGCGATCCTGGAGAAGGTGCGCGGGCGGGGCCTCGGTCTGTCCACCTTCGTCAGCGCCGGTAACCGTGCCGACGTCTCGGGCAACGACCTGCTCCAGTACTGGGAGGAGGACGACGCCACCGAGGTGATCCTGCTCTACCTGGAGTCGATCGGTAACCCGCGCAAGTTCTCGCGCATCGCGCGCCGCGTCTCGCGGCACAAGCCGATCGTCGCGGTGCGATCCGGTCGCGCGACCCAGGGAGTGCCGATGGGTCACGCCGTGCGCTCCATCGAGGCGCCGTCCGCCGCGCTCGACGAGATGTTCCGTCAGGCCGGCGTGATCCAGGTGGACACTCTCGACGAGATGTTCGACGTCGCGCAGTTCCTCGCCCACCAGCCCCTGCCGCGGGGGCCGCGGGGCGGGGTGGTGGGCAACTCCGATGCGCTCGCCCTGCTCGCCACCGACGCCGCGGTGGGGCACGGTCTCACCGTCGCACTCACCATCTCCCTCGGAGCCGAGGCGACCGCCGAGGACTTCGAGCACGCCCTCGACCGGGCCATCGACAACGACGAGGTCGACTCGGTCCTCGCCGTGTACATCCCGCCGCTCGACGCGGATGGCACGCCGGTCGCCACCGTCCTGGCCACCGTCGGCGAGCAGTCCGACAAGCCGATCGTCTCGACGTTCCTCGGTCGTGAGGGCATCCCCGAGCTGCTCCGGATCCCCGATGCCTCGGGCAGCACCGCGGGCCGGGGATCGGTCCCGTCCTATCCGGCCGTGGAAGCGGCGGTACGGGCGCTGGCACTCGTCGTCGAGTACGAGGACTGGCTCGCTCGTCCGCACGACGACCCCGAGCCGATGCCGAACATGGATCCCATCGGCGCGAGCCGCTTCGTGACCGAGCTGCTCATCCAGCACCCCGATGGCCACGACCTCAGCCACGACGAGGTTGCCACGCTGGTCGGCTTCTACGGCATCACGGTGTGGGGTCGCCGTGAGGTCACCACGGTCGAGGAGGCCATCGAGGCCCTGGAGCACCTCGGCGGCGAGGTCGTGCTGAAGGTCACCGATGAGCACCTGCGCCTTCCCGAATCGGCCCACGTGTGGCGCGGCATCGTCGGCCGCGAGGACATGGTGCACGCCTGGGACGCGTTGACCGACGTCCTCGCCCAGCGGGGTGAGGAGGGACGCAACGCGGGGATCGTCGTGCAGTCGATGGCGCCCCCGGGGGTGCCGGTAGCCGTTCACGGCATCGAGGATCCGCTGTTCGGTCCCGTCGTCTCGTTCGGCGTCGCGGGCTCGCTCACCGAGCTCGTGGGAGATGTCGCCTACCGCATCCCCCCGCTGTCGGCCTACGACGCCGCGGCCATGATCCGCTCCGTGAAGGCGGCCCCGGTGATGTTCGGCTACCGCGGCTCGGAGCCGGTCGACGTCGCCGCCGTCGAGGACATCGTCCGCCGCCTCGCGCTGCTCAAGAACGACCTGCCCCGGGTGGCGTCGGTCTCCCTGGATCTGGTGCAGGCGCACGCGACCGGCGCCGACGCGTTGCGCGGTCGCGCGAGGGTCGAACAGATCAAGGATCCGCGCTCGGAGTGGTACGTGCGCCGCCTCACCGCACCGGCCGCAACCCTTCCCGGCTGACGGCCCACCGTCGCGGAACTGTCCATGGACCGTGCGACACTGCCCCTATGCGAACCCCGACCGCACCCGAGTCCGCCGACGCACTCCAGCGAGCCATCGAGCTCACCGGCTACTACCCGGCCGTCGTGAGTGCGGGCGTCCGGACGGCCGTGGCCGGCGAGGACATCGTCTCCTACCTGGTGCACCATGAGCCGACCATCGACCGCGACGAGGTGCGTCGCCACCTCACCGTCCTGGTGCTCACCCCGACCCGGCTGATCCTGGCCCACACCGACGAGCACGCCGCGGACCACCTGCTGCCGCAGCCCTACACCTCGACCTCGACCGAGGCGGTCTCGCTGCGCTCGGTCAAGTCCGTCGTGGTCAATCGCCTGGTCGCCAATCCCGCCGACTTCGACGGCAGCGACATCTCCGACCCTTCCGAGGTGATGCTCACGATCGGGTGGGGCGGCGTGGCACACATCGACCTCGAGCCCGCGGGCTGCATGGATCCCGAGTGCGAGGCCGACCACGGCTACACCGGCTCGCTGTCCGGTGACGACTTCTCGCTCCGGGTGAGCGCAGCCGCGGACGGCGAGGCGAAGGTGCGCGCTCTGCTGTCCTTCGCCGACAGCCTCTCGGCCAGCACCTGCCAGTGACCGAGGTCGCCGTCGCGCGGCTCACCGAGGTCATCCCCGCGGTCGCCTCGGCGCTGGGCACGTCCCTGAGCCCTGAGCCGGCTTGGACCCTGCCGCGAGCGGACGCCTATGTCGTCGTCCTCGTGGACGGGCTGGGCGACGTGCTGCTGCGCGAGCACGCAGCGTACGCGCCGTTCCTCACCTCGTTGACGAG
>JBQCJL010000298.1:0-2990 GCA_051952795.1 Marmoricola sp. | reverse complement strand
TCGTTGAGCGTCCGGTAGCCGGTCGGCTCCTCCTGGATGATCACGATGATCGAGAAGTCGTCGAAGCGGAGCGGCACATAGAGCCACCAGAACCCCTCCATCGGTGGATCCTGGGGCCGACCGGCGGGCTCGGGCTCGCCCTGCGGACGGATGCCCCACGACCGATCGCGGCTGCCCATCCAGTCGTCCCCGAGCCGCAGCGACTCGCCATCGATCTCCAGCTCTCCGGTCCATGAGCCGAGCTGGGCGAAGCGCTGAGCGTCCAGGATCGGCTTCACGCCGTTGTAGAGGAGGTGGCGCTCCTCCTGCACCACCGGGAACGATCCGTTCCAGGTGAGGTCGAACGCGATCCCCTCGGTCTCCTCCAGCACGAGCCGGATCTGCTGCAGCGGCTCGGCCACTTCGACGCGATAGTTCAGGACCTGCTGGGCGAGCCGGTTCTCCGCTACCGGGTCGAATGCGTCCGAGAGCTGCACCGCGGTCTGCTCGTCGCCGCGGCGAACCAGCGCATAGGCGTCCTTGACCCGCAGGTTCGGGTAGAAGCCGAGGCCGGTGATCAACACCGTGTCACTGCTCGGGCTCATCGCGTTGAAGTAGCACCGGTCGTAGAAGTTGCGGTCGCTGCTCGTCGGGCGCGCGAGCGGCAGCGGGGCTTGGTGGATCGGGAACTCGTCCATGGGGCCGATATGGCTCATGCTCCGACCTCTTCCAGCAGTTTGATGAACACCGGTGAGTGGTGCATGAGGGCGTCCGAGCTCTGCGGCTTCTCGATCTCGCCGAAGTGGAACTGGCGCATGCCGGTGCGCATGAAGACGATGCCCCACTGCACGCCGGCGTAGACGCGGTACCAGGAGAGATCTCCGACCGTGATGCCGGTGATCTCCGCGTAGGTCGCCGCGATGTCCTCCGGACGCAGGAAGTGCGGCATCCCCGGCAGCTCGAAGGCTCCGGCGATCCCCTGGAAGACCTCGTGGGCGAACGCGAGCCAGGCGAGATCGAGCTCGCGCGGACCCAGGCCGGCCATCTCCCAGTCGAGCACCGCCACAGGCTGGAAGTCCTGGAAGATCACGTTGCCGATGCGCGAGTCGCCCCACGAGAGCACCGCCTCGTCGGTCTCCGGCAGGTTGGCGTCGAGCCAGGCGAACGCGCGGTCGACCAGGGTGCTGCGCATCTTCGTGCCGGACTCGTCGTTGATGGCGTACTCGTACCAGGCGCGGGTGTGCTCGAGGTGACGCTTGAGCGCCGACCCTTCGCCCGCACGGTCGAGGAAGGCGAACTCCTGCTGAGCGTTCTCGATGGCGTGCAGCGCCGCGATCTGGCGGATCGTGCTGGTCTGCAGCAGCTGCTGCTGCTCCGGCGCGGCCTCGAAGAGCCAGTTGTCGCCGAACGTGTAGGGCATGACGTCCGGCGGGATCACCCCGTCGACCCGGTTCATGAAGAAGAACGGCGAGCCGATGACATCGCCGGTCGGCTCCAGCCACCTCGGCACCGGGACGGGGACGGCGGTGAGCTCGTGCACGCGCTCGAGGAGCTGGTACTGGTGGTCGAGCTCGTACTCGGCGAACACCGGGAGGTCCTCGAGCCTCGGCGCGATCCGCATGACGAAGTCGCCGTGGCGCGGCTGCCCGGCTTCGGTCCAGTCGATGGTGGCGGCGACGGTCTCGCTCGACATGCCGTTGGAGTCGCTGGCGCCCGTGAGGCTGACCCGGGGATCGGCGCCGTCGGGGAGCTGCGTGGCCAGCCAGGCGGTCACGGCGGTCGCCATGGCGCCCGCGTCGCGACTGCTGCGCTGGATGGTGAAGTCCGTGGGGGTGCTCACGACCCCACAGAACTAGAACACGTTCTTATTTGTCAATGGTTTCGTGACGCCGCTTCGCGGCTCCTCAACCTCCGGCTACAGGATGTCGCCGGGTGCGTAGGCTGCCGCGGCCGGGTCGCTGGCGAGCGTCTTCTCGACCTTGGCGATCACCGTCTGGACCTGATCGACGGCGGCGCCGGTGAACTCGATCGGCTGCTTCACGAGGTCGGCGATCTGGGTCTCGGTGAGTCCGAGGCGAGCGTCAGCCGCGAGGCGGGCGTAGAGATCGTTGCGGTCGAGCCCCTGACGCATCTCCAGCGCCACGGCGACCGCATGCTCCTTGATGGCCTCGTGCGCCTCCTCGCGACCCACACCGTTGCGCACCGCGGTCATCAGCACCTTGGTGGTGGTGAGGAACGGCAGGTAGCGGTCCAGCTCACGCTGGATCACGGCCGGGAAGGCGCCGAACTCGTCGAGCACGGTGAGGAAGGTCTGGAACAGGCCATCGGTGGCGAAGAAGGCGTCGGGGAGCGCGACGCGACGCACCACCGAGCAGGAGACATCGCCCTCGTTCCACTGGTCGCCGGCGAGCTCGCCCACCATGCTCAGCTGGCCACGGATGATCACCGCCAAGCCGTTCACGCGCTCGCACGAGCGGGTGTTCATCTTGTGCGGCATCGCGGAGGAGCCGACCTGGCCCTCCTTGAAGCCCTCGGTCACCAGCTCGATGCCGGCCATGAGGCGGATGGTCGTCGCCAGGTTCGAGGGGCCCGCCACGATCTGCACGAGCGCTGAGACGACGTCGAAGTCGAGCGAGCGCGGATAGACCTGCCCGACGCTCGTCAGCACGTTCTCGAAGCCCAGGTGCGCGGCCACGCGCTGCTCGAGGTCGGCGAGCTTGGACTCGTCGCCGTCGAGCAGGTCGAGCATGTCCTGAGCGGTGCCCATCGGTCCCTTGATGCCGCGCAGCGGGTAGCGGGCGACGAGATCGTCCAGGCGCGCGAGCGCGACCAGCATCTCGTCGGCGATGGTCGCGAAGCGCTTGCCCAGGGTCGTCGCCTGCGCGGCGACGTTGTGCGAGCGACCGGCCATGACCAGTGCCTGGTGCTCGCCGGCGAGGCGGGCGAGGCGGGCCAGCGTCGCCAGCATGCGCTGGCGGACGACCTTGAGGGAGGCGAGGATCTGCAGCTGC
>JBQCJL010000297.1:0-29647 GCA_051952795.1 Marmoricola sp. | reverse complement strand
CCAGGACGGCTCCGACGAGGCGGATGATCGAGCCCCGGTCGGGGAAGATCCCCACAACATCGGTTCGACGACGGATCTCCCTATTGAGTCGCTCGTTGGGGTTATTCGACCAGAGCTGGCGCCAAATGGACTTCGGGAACCCGGTGAAGGCCAGGATCTCCTCTCGCGCGGCCTCGAGGTGGGCGAAGGAGCGCGGGAGCTTGTGCTCGAGGGCCTCCAGGACGCGGTCGAACTGGGCGTGGACGGATTCTGCGTCGGGCTGGTCGAAGACGGTACCGAGCAGGGTCTTCACCCACGGCCACGAGCTCTTCGGGGTCACCGACATGAGGTTCGCGGCGTAGTGGGTTCGGCAGCGCTGGCAGCTCGCGCCGGGCAGGGTGGCCCCGGTGGCGGCGACAAGGCCGGCGTGGGCGTCGGAGGTCACCAGCTTCACCCCGGTCAGGCCGCGGGCGACGAGGTCGCGGAAGAACCCCAGCCAGCCGGCCCCGTCCTCGGAGGAGCTGACCTGCAGGCCCAGGATCTCCCGGTAACCCTCGGCGTTGACCCCGGTCGCAACCAGGACCGCGACCTTCACCACCCGCCCGCCCTCGCGGACCTTCATCGTCAGGGCGTCGGCGGCGACGAACGCGTACGGGCCCCCGTCCAGTGGCCGGGTGCGGAACGCCTCGACCTGTGTATCCAAGTCCCGGACCATCTCGGAGACCTGGGACTTGGACAGCCCGGTGATCCCGAGGGTCTGCACCAGCTTCTCCATCCGGCGGGTCGAGACGCCCAGGAGGTAGCAGTTCGCCACCACGGTGGTCAGGGCGGCCTCGGCCCGACGGCGCCGCTCCAGCAGCCAGTCCGGGAAATACGAGCCCTGCCGCAGCTTCGGGATCGCGACGTCGATCGTGCCCGTACGGGTGTCGAAGTCCCGGTGCCGATACCCGTTGCGCCGGTTCACCCGCTCCGGGCTGGCGGTGCCGTAGGAGGCGCCACAGACCGCGTCCGCGTCGGCGGAGAGCAGGGCGTTGACGAACGTCGTCATCATCTCCCGCAGCAGGTCCGGGGAGGCCTGGGCGAGGTGTTCTTCGAGGAAGCGGGCAGGGTCGATACTGTTGGGTGCGACGGTCATCGCGGCAGGTCCTTTCGAGTCGAGGTAGAAGACTTCTCGAAGGATCACGCGGTGACCGTCCTCGTCTGAGACGACACGCTCACTGGGAGCCGTACACCACTTTGCCGGACGCTACCCTTGAAGGATCCTATTTGCCCCGCGCACTGCGGCTTCGGGCTGACGGGGCGTAGGGGTGCACCTCAACGCACCGCAACGAGCGTCAGGGTAGCTTCGGGATCCCTCGTGAGGTAGAGAAGGCCGGGGGCATCTGGCTGGGACGACCCTAGTTCTGGCCGTGGAAGGATCTCCCGTTGACCCTGTTTGAGGCGCCCACCCGGTCGAGGTAGGGGGTGATGCCGCCCAGGTGGAGGGGCCAGCCGGCGCCCAGGATCATGCAGAGGTCGATGTCGTCGGGGCTCGCCACTACTCCTTCTTGCAGCATCAGGCCGATCTCCTGGGCCAGGGCATCCTGAACGCGGGCCAGCAGCTCATCGGAGGCGAGGGGAGTGTTCCCTAAGCTGAGTAGGGCGAGAGTGGAGGCGGGGATGTGCTTTGCGCCGTCGGGCCTTTGGGCCCAGATCGATGTGATCCCGTTCTTGATCAGGGTCTGCAGGTTCTCTGACACCGGGAACCGTTCGCCGAAGGCCGCATGCAGCGACTCGATGACATGTTGGGCGACGGGGATCCCGACAAGGGCAAGCAGGTCGAACGGGGTCATGGGCAATCCCATTGGCCGGAGCGCATTGTCGGCCATGGCAGCAGGCGTTCCGGCGTCGAAAGCGGTGATGACCTCGCTCATGAGGCGCATAAGGATCCGGTTCACGACGAAGGCTGGGGAATCCTGGACGAGGACGGGCGTCTTCTTCAGCCGCCGGGCGAGGTCGAACGCCGTCGCCAGCACGTCGTCGTCCGACTTGGGGGTCCGCACGATCTCGAGGAGCGGCATGGCCGCCACGGGGTTGAAGAAGTGGAAGCCGACGACGCGCTCGGGATGGAGCAGCCCCGAGGCCACGTCGGCCACGGAGAGCGACGAGGTGTTTGTTGCGAGGATGCATTCGGGCGAGACGATGGCCTCTGTCTCGGCCAGGACCTGCCTCTTGACCGAGAGCTCCTCGAATACCGCTTCGATGACGAAGTCCGCGTCGGCGAAGGCGTCCGTGGACACGGTCCCGGCCACCATTTCCTTGGTGCGGTTGGCTGTCTCTTCGCTGATGCGGCCCTTCGCCAGGAGTTTGTCGGTTTGCGCGTGCACGTGGGCCACGCCGCGGTCCGCCCGTGACTGGTCCACGTCCGTCACGACGACCGGGATCTGGAGCTCGCGAGCGAAGAGCGTGGCGAGCTGGCTGGCCATCAGGCCGGCGCCAATGATGCCGATCTTGCTCACGGGGCGGCCCAGCGCATTGTCCTGTCTGCCGACCGGGCGCTTGGAGCGTCGTTGCACGAGGTCGAGGAAGGCGTAGACGCTGTTCTCGAACTCCGCGGTCCCCAGCATTTCCGAGAGCACCTCCACCTCGGCGTCGGCGGATTCCTGCGGGCTGAGGTGCTTGCCCTTTTCCATCAGGTCCAGGACGCGGCCCGGGGCGGGTGCGGCCCCAGCATTCTTCGCCTCGACGAAGGCACGCCCCTTGGCGACGGCTGCGTCCCAATCGGAATCGCCGTCACTGCCGATCCGGTCGCGCCTGTCCCTTACATCGTCTAGCGTGCGGGGATGGCCGGTGATGATCGCCGTCGCCCACGCCAATGATTCCTCGAGGAAGCCAGGGCCCCCGGAGATCGCATCGGCGACGCCCAGTTCGAATGCCTTTGGGCCGGTGAGCGTCCGGTTGCCGTTCAGGGGATTCTCGATCATGATCTTGATCGCGTTGGTGGGACCGGCGATGCGGGGAAGCCGGTAGACGCCGCCCCAGCCGGGCACGAGGCCGATGAAGGCCTCCGGCAGTGAGATCCCCGAGGCATCGGCGGAGACGGTGCGGTAATCGGCCGCGAGGCCCATTTCGAGGCCACCGCCCATCGCGGTGCCGTTGATGAAGGCGAACGTGGGCACGGGAATGGCAGACAGCGCGGCAAACACGTGATGCCCCAGTTGGGCCATCATGCGCGATGTCTGGGGGTCCTTCAAGGCTCGCATCGCTGAGAGATCGGCCCCTGCTGCGAAACATCCGGGCTTGCCGGTGATGCCAACCCCCGCGATCTCGCCGGACTCGGCGCGTTCGGTGAGCTTGCCGAGGAGGGTTCCCAGCTCCGTCAGGGATTTCGGACCGAGGGTCGTGGGCCTGCGGTCAACTCCGTTGTCCAGGGTGATCAGGGCTAGGATTCCTGCTCCGGGGAGCTGGATCTCGCTGAGGTGTGGGCGGGTGATGACCTCGCGTGGGTGCAGGCGGGCCAGCGCTTCATAGTCTGCGTAGCTCATGCAGTCGGCCTTTCCGGAACCGGGGCTGGTGAGGTGGGGATCTCTGTGTGGTGGGCGGCGAGTTCGCGTTTGAGGACTTTTCCGCTGGGGCCCAGCGGAAGCTCTGCCATCAGCTCGATGATGCGGGGGTATTTATAGGCGGCGAGCCGCTCTTTCGCGTATTCGCTCAATTCTTCCGGGGTGACTGCGCTGTCCGGGTTGGGGACGACTGCCGCGGCTATCTCCTGCCCGTGCACCTCGTGGGGAACGCCGAAGACGGCGGCAGCGAGGACGTCGGGGTGTTGGATGAGGACTTCTTCGACTTCGCGGGGGTAGACGTTGTAGCCGTTGCGGATGAGCATGTCCTTCTTGCGGTCCAGGATGCGCAGGTATCCGTCCTCGTCCTTTGTCCCGAGGTCCCCGGTGCGGAACCACCCCTCTACGATGGCTTCGTCCGTGGCCTCGGGGCGGTTCAGGTAGCCCTTGAACAGGTTGTGCCCGCGGACCACCAGCTCGCCGAGCTCGCCACGCGGGAGGAGTTCGATGGAATCGGCGACCTCTGGGCGGGCGATCTCCACGTCGACGCCCCAGATGGGCGTTCCCACGGTGCCAGGTCTCGGGGCTGTACCGACATGGTTGAAGGAGGCCACCGGTGAAGTCTCCGTCAGGCCGTAGCCCTCGTAGATCTCTGCCCCGAAGACCTCGCGGAAGTCCTCCAGGAGGGCCAGCGGCAACGAGGCGCCGCCGGAGATGGCGTAGCGGAGATCTCGGGGACGCACTGGGGTGGACTTGGCCGCCTGGAGCAGGGCCATGTACATGGTGGGCACTCCGAAGAAGACGTTGATCCTGTGCTCGTGCAGCAGCCGCAGGCCGGTTTCTCCGGTGAACCGCGGGCACAAGACAAGGGTGGCTCCTGCCCTCAGGCCTACGTTGAGCACGCAGGTCTGGCCGAAGCTGTGGAAGAGGGGCAGGGCGCCGAGGACCCTGTCGCCGGGGCCCAGGTCGAACGTGCTGGTGAGCAGGACGTTGACCTGTTCGACCAGGGCGAAATGGGTGCCTTGGGCGCCTTTCGGCCTTCCGGTGGTGCCGGATGTGTACACGATTGTCGCAGTGTGCTGGGGTTTCCGTGGGGCGTAGCAGCTGATGGGGGTGGCGGCAGCTGCTTCGGCTTCGAGCCGAGCATGGCCTTGGAAGCCGTCGGGCGCCGAGACGGTCAGCACTTCGACGCCGGCCGCCGAGGCGCCCGGGGACCCGTCGGTCAGCAGGGGTGCGGCGCAGATCAGCAGCTTGGCCGCGCTGTCGCGCAGAAGGTATTCGATTTCGCGGGCCTTGAGCAGCGCGTGGATTGGGACTACGACCCCGCCGAGGGCGAGGACGGCGTAGTAGGCGCGGGCGAAGTCGGCCCCGTTGGGCAGGAGGAGGGCGACCGGGTCCCCGGGGCCGATGCCCCGCGCGCGGAAGGCCCCTGCGTAGGCGCAGGTCTGCTCCCACAGCTGTCCGTAGGTGGTCTCCTCGTTTTCGACGACGAGGGCGACCGCGTGCGGGGTGCGGGCTGCCGACTCGGCGAGGATGGCCGCGGCAGAGATGGTGCCGAACCCGTCGGAGGTGTCCGTCATGATTTCTGGGCCCTTCATCGTGTGCGTGCGGCTATGCCTTCAGGATCAGGGCGTCGCCCTGGCCACCGCCCCCGCAGAGGCCGACGACGCCGGTGCCGCCGCCGTGGCGATTGAGCGCCAGGGCCTGGTGGAGGACGAGGCGGGCGCCCGACGCGCTCACGGGATGTCCGAGTGCGATGGCCCCGCCCTCGGCGTTGATGCGGTCGGTGTCGATGCCAAGGTCCCTGGCGGACTGGATGACGACCGAGGCGAAGGCTTCGTTGATCTCGATCAGGTCCAGGTCTCCGGCGCTGAGTCCCTCGCGCTTGAGGGCCTGCTCGATGGCTCGGGAGGGCTGGGAGTGCAGGGAAGCGTCGGGCCCCGCCGTCTGCCCGTGGGCGCCGATCTCGGCGATCCACTCAAGACCGGCAGCCTCAGCGGCGGCCTTGCTGGCGACGACCACCGCCGCGGCGCCGTCCGAAAGCGGGGAGGAGGAGCCCGCCGTGATGGTCGCGTCGGCACTGGCCGAGAAGGCGGGCTTGAGCTGTGACAGCAGCTCCGCCGTCGTGCCCGGTCGGATGCCCTCGTCGGAATCGAGCACCAGAGAGGGTCCACGGCGGTGTGGGACTTCTATAGGCGCGATCTCCTCGGCGAGGATGCCGGCGGCCCGCGCGGTCTCGGCGCGCTGGTGGGAGCGGGCCGCGACCTCGTCCTGTTCCTCTCTGCTAATGCCGCGGCCTGTGTTTCCAGAGTCCGTGGCCGTGCCCATCAGTTCTCCCGTGAAGGGGTCCTGGAGCCCGTCATGGTTCAGGGAATCCAGCATCGTCGTGTCCCCGATGGCGACGCCGGTCCGCAGGCCCTTGACCAAGTGCGGGGCGTTGGTCATGGACTCCTGGCCGGCGGCCACGATGAAGTCAGCGTCCCCCGCCCGCACCATGCGAGCGGCATCGATCACGGCGGTGAGGCCGGAAAGGCAGAGCTTGTTCACCGTCACGGTGGGCACGTCCCAGCCGATTCCTGCGGCCAGACTCGCCTGCCGGGCGGGGCCTTGGCCGGCGCCTGCCTGGACGACCTGACCAACGATGACGGCTTCGATCTGCTCCGCCATCACCCCGGCGCGTTCCAGGGCGGCGCGGATGGCATGGGCGCCCAGTTCGCTGGCGGACAGGGGGGCAAGGGCTCCGCGGAATCGTCCGAATGGTGTGCGGGCGCCGCCGAGGATGACGGGGATGTTTGCATCTGAGGACATTGGGGGTGATGCCTTTCGGGGCGGAAGTGCTGCAGAGTGGGACGTTCGAGCGCCGTGGCCAGCGCAGCGCCAAGACCTGCGATGAGGTTCAGGCGAAGGCGGAGATGCCGGTGATGTCGCGCCCGATGATCAGGGCCTGGACAGTCTCGGTGCCTTCGTAGGTGTGGATCGCCTCGATGTCGGCCAGGTGACGGGCCACGCGGTTCTCCAGGAGGATGCCGTTGCCGCCGAGCAGGTCCCTGGCATTGGAGGCGATGGAGCGGGCGGTGCGCGTGGAGGTGAACTTGGCCAGGGAGGCCCGGGCCGGGGTGAGCGCGCCGGCTTCGTCCAGCCGCGTCATCTGCATTGCCATCAGCTGCACGGTGGCCAGCTCGCTCCGCATGCGCGCCAACCGCTCTTGGATGATCTGCGATGCGGCAAGAGGACGGCCGAACTGCTTCCGCTGCGCCGCATACTGCACTGCGGTTTCGTAGCAGGCAGTCGCATGTCCGACGGCGGACCAGGCGACGCCGAGCCGGGAGGCCAGCAGCACCCGGGCGGTGTCCTTGAAGCTGCGGGCCAGGGGCAGTTCATTGGCGACCGGGACGAAGACGTCCTCGAGTCGGATGTGGGCCTGCCAGATCGCCCTCAGCGACAGTTTGCCCTCGATAGTGGTGGCGGTGTAGCCGGGCGAGTCCTGCGGCACCA
Organism: Marmoricola sp.; assembly: GCA_051952795.1. GTDB lineage: Bacteria > Actinomycetota > Actinomycetes > Propionibacteriales > Nocardioidaceae > Marmoricola. Next base: position 22,634 of record JBQCJL010000297.1, on the reverse strand, counting down.
GATAGCCGTGCACCTGGCCGTCTTCAGCTCGGGCCCACACGACGGTGATGCCGCCGATCGAGCCGTTCCCGATCCACTTCTTTTCGCCATTGAGGACGACACCGCCCTCGGCACTCGTGGCCGTGGTTTCCAGCCCGACCGAATCCGAGCCGTGTGCTGGCTCTGTGAGGGCGAACGCCCCGTACTCCTCGCCGCGGGCCAGAGCGGGGAGCCACCGTTGCTTCTGCTCCTCAGAGCCGAAGTAGGCGACCGAGCGGAGAGCGAGCGCTCCCTGGACTCCCACGACCGTGGCGACCGATCCATCGCCCCGGCTGAGCTCCATCGTCACCAGGCTCGCGGCCATCTTGCTCATCGGTTCAAAGCCGTCGACGTCCATCCCGTCCCGCAGCAGATCCAGATCGCCCAGACGCCTGATGAGATGGAGTGGGTAGTCGCTGCGGTTCCAGTAGTCGCTGATGACAGGGAGGACTTCACGTTCCGTGAAGGCTCGGGCGCGGTCCCAGTAGTCGCGGTCCGCCGCGCTGATCGAGCCGAAGATCCCGGCCGGATCGGTCTCAACCCTGCCGGACAGCACATAGCCGGGTTCGATCGTCCCGGTGGGGAAGGAGTCCTGGATCTCCAGCTCCTCTTGGGCGGATGTTGACTGCATCGTCATTGGTTCGGTCCTCAGGATCGTCATCAGTCGGTGGGTCGATTCGTTCCGGGGCGCGCTGCTCAGGATGCTCTCGCGGCAGCACGTCGGGCCCGCGCGAAGCTGCCGTTGAACAAGTCGCCGACGCGGTCGAAGAGCCAGGTTGCGCGCAGCCCGAAGGGGTTGATCACGGGGGAGGGCGCGTAAGCGGACTTCACCTCCCAGACCGATTCGAGGTCTTCCGAGCGCTTGCCGTCGACGATGGCGTCGGCGATGAGCGACCCCAGATACGGCGCCTGTGCGAGCCCGTGACCGTTGCACGACGAGGAGTAGTAGACGTCGTCGCCGACGCACCCTGCGACCGTGGTCCATGACGAGGAGAACGAGATCCATCCTCCCCAGCAGCGTGCGATGGGTACGTCGGACAGCGTCGGGAAGCGCTTGTAGAAGGTCTCGGCGAGTTCCTGCATCATGCCGGGATCCGGGTTCCGCGGCAGAAGCGGGTAGGTCTGTCCTCCTGCCTCGAGCCGGCGCACGCCGAACACCATCGAATTGTTCACGGTGAGCCGGTAGTTCTCCATGATCTGGTGCTGCGTGACCATTCCCGAGCGGCTCGTCCACCCCAGGGCCGCGATGCGCTCGGGAGCGATCGGCTCCGTCTCGACTTCGATGATCCACGCCGGGGTCGTGAAGTTCTTCGGGATGATGTCCCACTCGCCGGAGTAGCTGTTCGTTGAGAGCACGGCCTTGTTCGCGATGAGCCGGCCGCCGGACGTCGTCATGATGACCTTGCCGCCCTGGCGCTGCACATCGATCACCCTGGACTTCTCGAACACGCGTGCTGAGGAGGCGAGCAGCCCCCGCCGGATGCCGCGGCTCAGCTTGCCGGGGTTGAGCATTCCGCCGCGGCGCTCGCGCATGCCGCCGAGGAATGCCTCGGGAATGCCGAGTTCCTTGGCCGTGCCGAGCTCGCCATCCACGCCGACCGTCTTGAGGATCGCCGCGAAGGTCTTCACCCGAAACATCTGGACGGGCGACACCGCGGCCCACACCATGCCGTTGGGCTCGTAGTCGCACTCGATCTCGTGGTCCCGCATGAGGCCTTCCATGTAGTCCGCCGCGTTGTCGGCGAACTTCACCATGCCGGGCAGCTTCTTCGGAGAGAGCACCTTCAGCATCCGGAGGTCGCCGCCGGGCGCGGAGGCGATCTGCCCGCCGTTGCGCGAGCTGGCCCCATATCCGCAGAACTCGGACTCGAGGAGCACCACGTCCACGCCTCGCTCGGCGAGCCGCAGGGCGGTCGCCATGCCACCCACGCCGCCGCCGACCACGGCGACGTCGCATTCCGCAGTGCCCTGCAGGGACGGCGCGATGTCCGTCGGCGCGTTGATCCAGCCGGAGAAGGTGGTGTACTCGACGTTCTTGTACTTGGGGTTCATGCCGTCACGCTCGGCGTCTGCGCGGTAGCGGCATCCACGCGCACCTTTGCGTTGTGCAGTGCCTTGTAGCTGAAGTAGTAGATGATTCCCTGGAGGCCCCATGTCGCCAGAGCAGCCGTATAGAAGTAGGAACGGTAGGAATCATCGAACGGCCACGGCAAGAAGTCGTAGGTGATCGCGATGACCATTGCCACCAGCGTGATCAGCGTGGTCAGGACGGACCAGTTCTTCGCACCTGCGCGCCAGAGCCGGACGGCGAAATAGAACACGTAGAGCGACGCGATCAAGTTCGTGATGAGGAAGAACGTCGCGGGCCCGACGCCGTATGGCCCGTCGTGGTGAAGCGTCACCAGGTAGGCTCCGGCAACCGCCGCGAGCGCGAAGGCGCCGATCTCGACCCAGAGGGCCGGCTTGTAGCGGTGAGTGACCATCCGAAGGCCGAGGATGAGCACCAGTGTGAACCCGAACGAACGCGAGAACGCGTCGAAGAAGTACGCGATCGTGTACATGGGGTTGCCCGGGTCGCCGCTGAGCGTCGACCAGAGCAGGAAGTTGGTCGCCGAGACGCCGGTGACGATCCACTCGATGCCGAGGAAGTAGTTGTGATATCGGCGGATGAACTTCCATCCATAGACGAAGCCGGCGAAGATCAACAACACATCTGCGACGATGAAGAGCGTTTCGATCATTGTCCTGATTCCTTTCCAATGCGCTGGGCGACCCGCTCCGCGGCCTGCTGGCCGGTGAGGACCGCGCCGTTCATACAGCCGGATGATTCGGCCGCAGTCTCCGTGCCCGCCCACTCGACGCGCCCATGCGGCTCGGTGAGTGCGGCGGCGTAGCTCGTCAGGGCGAACGGCGGGAGCGCGGGGTTCGGCCCGCCCGCCCCGAATTCCTCCTCGAGCCAGCAGTGGTCGACGTAGTCGATCGGGCTCCGCGCCTGGGGACCATACAGGTCAGCCATCTGCTCGATGACACGCCGCTTGCGGTTCTCCGGATCGAACCCATCGAACAGGACGGGATCGCAGAAGCCGAGCAGGATGCCGGGACCGTCGTCGGGGCCCACGTCGAAGGTGATGAACACTGCGCCGGTGTCCGAGATCGCCTCGCCGGAGACGCCGTCCTTTCGCCAGAACGGGGTCTCGTAGGCGACATACGCTTTGCTCAGCCCGCCCAGCCGCCAGAGCTTAGACAGGTTCACCGTCCGCTCGGGCAGGGCGGGCTCGAACGCGATGTCCTTGCGGTGCATCGTCGCGGTGGTGACGACGGTGTACTTGGCGGTGATCGTCGCCGCATCGGTGTGCACGGTGACGCCGCCCTCGTCCTGCACGATGCGGCGCACGGGCGTGCTGAGCCGGACCCGGTCGCCGAGGTGCGCCGCGACCCGCTTGGCGATCTCCTGCGTGGTCTCGGTGATGCGATCCTGCTGCATGCCGTTCTCGACGTCGAGCATGTGGTCGAGGCCGCCTGCACCGCGGATGTAGCCCACCACGGCCAGCATCGAGATGTCGTCGGGGCTGGCCCCCCACTGCACCCGGCTGATCACGTTCATGAGCGCGCGGGTGGGGGTGCCTGCACGCTGCTGGCCGAGCCACTGTCCGAACGAGATGGCGTCGAGCTCGGCGGCGTTCGAGGACTCCCAGGCCGCCTCGGCGTCGATCGAGCCGACCAGCTTCTCCAACGCCATCTGCACCCGGGCCATGTTCACGACGGCGAAGGGGGACACCGGTGGGATCGTCCCCTTGTAGGTGCGACGACGCCCCGCCATCCACAGCGTGTTCCGCCCGTCGGCGAACTGGGGGCTGGTCCCGCAGCCGTAAAGGGCCGCGAGGTCGCGGATCGCGGTGTGCCGGGGCGAGACCCAGGTGCCTCCGAAGTCGACCGGCACCCCGGCGACCTCGCCGGTGCGCACGCGGCCCCCGACGCGGTCGCGGCCCTCCAGGACCACGACCGAGAGACCGAGGCTCACCAGGCGTTCCGCGGCGCTCAGGCCGGAGAAGCCGGCTCCGACGACCACGACGTCGACGGATGCGGACTCAAGAGATCTCGACATGCTTTCCTCCTTCATTGACGCGTGCCGCGTGCTGCGCGATATATCCGGTGATCGTCTCGACCAGCGATTCGGGCATGTGATGGCCCATGCCGGGGATGACGACGTGCTGTGCCCCGCGGATCGCCCTGACCGTGGCGGCGCCACCGGTCTGGGCGACCATGAGGTCGCGGTCGCCGTTGATGACGAGGGTGGGTGCGGTGATCCTGCCCAATTGTGCGGTCCGGTCTCCGGAGAGCTGGATCGCCTGGATCTGGCGGGCCGTACCAGCGGCCAGGTCTCCGGCGGCGCGGTCCCAGCCGCGCGCGGCGATGGCGGCTTCGGCGGCGTCGTCGATCGGATACTCCTTGCCCGCGATGTGCCGTGTGATCCGGAGGTGGGCGCGCACCGCGTCCGTCCTGCTGCGGGCGTCCGGGCCCATGAGGAGCCGTATCGTCGACTGCGCCGGCTGCCCCACCTTCCGCGAGCCGGTGGTCGAATAGATCGAGGTCAGGGACAGCACCCGATGCGGCTCGGTCGCGGCGATCGTCTGTGCGATCATGCCGCCCATCGACCGGCCGACGAGGTGCACCTGCTCGATGCCGAGATGGTCGAGCACGCCGACGGCGTCGCTGGCCATGTCTGCCAGCGTGTAGCCGTCGCGGCGCGGACGCGCGAGCACCTGACGCCACAGCGCGGGGGGAGGCGTCGTCGCGAAACCGGACTGGCCGACGTCGCGGTTGTCCAGCGAGACGACGCGGAAGCCGTGGGCCACAAGCGCGTCGACCACCGCGTCGGTCCAGAACGTGAGGTCTTCGCCGAGCCCGGCGATGAGCAGGATCACGGGGTCGGACTTGTCGCCCGCATCGCGGAAGCAGATCCTCATCCCGGAGGGGAACGTGACGAACCGGTCGAGGTGTGCTTCGGAGGTGTCAGACATGAGCGACTCGCTCCTCGTCGACACGACGGGACCCGGATCGGGCCCCGAACGCGAGGTGCTCGTCGACGACCGGGCCGCGCAGCGCCTTGGCGTCTTCGGGGTAGGACATCATGGTGCGCCAGGGCTTCGCCGATCCCTGCCGGGGAAGCCTTCTCTCGCCGCGTTTGGCGTATCCGGACTGGAGATCAATGATGGGTTTGGTCACCATGCCCGGCGTCGCCACGGGCACGACCGTGTCGTACCCGTGGGCGTCCATGTACCGCACCAGGTCGATGAAGTAGCGGCAGAGCAGGCTCACCTTGAGGGTCCAGGAGGAGGTGGTGTATCCGATGGCCATGGCCCAGTTCGGGATGCCGCTGAGGAGCGTCCCGCGGTAGGCGATGGTGTCGACCACGTCGATCTGGCGCCCGTCCACCACGATCGGCATGCCGTCGAAGAGCTGCAGGTTGAGCCCGGTGGCCGTGATGATGATGTCGGCCTCGAGCTCCTCACCCGAACTCAGCACGATGCCGTGCTTGCTGAATCGCGTGATGCCGTCGGTGACGACGGACGCGGCCCCCAATCTGATCGCGTCGAAGAAGTCGCCGTCCGGGGCAGCGCAGAGGCGCTGGTCCCACGGATCATAGGGGGGGTTGAAATGCCGGTCGACATCGAAGCCCTTCCCGAGCTTCTTGATATTCTCGCGTCGCACGAGCGCGCGTCCAGCCTTGGGGAACTTGCGGAGGCCTTCGACGAGCAGGTGCTCGGTCCAGATGTTCTTGAACCTCGTCGCGGCGTAGCCGCGCTTCTCGCCCAGAAGCTTCGTGAGGGCGAGCGCGACGCGGTCGACTCGAGGCAGCGGCATGATGTAGGTCGGGGTGCGCTGCAGCATCGTGACATGGCCGGCTGCCCCCGGGCCCTTCGTCATCGCCGGTACGATCGTCACCGCGGTCGCGCCGCTGCCGATGACGACGACCTTCTTGCCGCTGTAGTCGAGGTCCTCCGGCCAATGCTGCGGGTGCACCAGGGTGCCCTCGAATTCCTCACTGCCGGGAAACGCCGGGGAGTAGCCCTGGTTGTAGTTGTAGTAGCCGGTTGCGGCGAACACCCAGCCTGCCTTGATCGTCTTCGTCAGGGTCGATCCCGTGTCGGGTTCCGTGGTCGCGACGCTGAGGGTCCACTTCGATTCCGTAGAGGTCCATTCCGCCCGCCGCACCCGATGGCCGGTCCTGATCAGACCCGCCAGCGCGTTCTCGTCGACCGTCTCGCGGAGATAGTCGAGGATCAGGGGCGCATCGGCGATCGCATTGTCGTGACGCCACGGCTTGAACTCGTATCCGAACGTGTGAAGGTCCGAGTCCGACCGGATGCCCGGGTAGCGGAACAGATCCCACGTTCCACCGATGTTGTCGCGGCCTTCCAACACCATCAGGGACTTGCCGGGGAGCTCTCGGCTGAAATAGCTCGCCGCGCCGATCCCCGAGATCCCCGCCCCGATCACGACGATGTCGAACTCCTCGACCCCGCCAGACTCCTTGTCAGTCATCGTTGACTCCTCGCACCTCAGAAACTGGTGCACTCAGTCTGGTTCGCCGCCTGCCCCGGTCACCACGACAGGGTGCACCTGCTTCCGGCGGCACAGGTGCAGGGTGCACATGCGCGGGTCAGGATGCGCCAGAGTTCCCATGACATCGAGAGCGGCTCGGGGCAGACTGCTGCCATGGACGATTTGTGGCCCGCGCCCACCCCCGCGGCTGCGGCTATGTTCCGGTCGCTGTGCGAACGGATGTTGTTGGATGCGGATGCCCTCGCCGACGCCCTTGCCGAGCCGGTGGTCATCGCTGAGGCCGATGCAGCCTTGCTCGCGGATGCGTCCCTCATGGCGGAGGATCGCGAGCTCAACCGGGTGGACGTCGTGCAGTGGCTCACGTCGAACATCCAGCATCCGGGGATCCGCGTGGAACCGTATGTGGGGCCCCGAGCAGCGGCCTACATCGACGATCTCGTCTCCCGGGGTATCGCCCCGGATTTCGCTGCCGGATGGCGGGCGGCGTTGGCCATCGGTTGGCGACGATGGCTCGAGGAATGCGTCGCGAACTGCCCCGACCCGGATCTTCTTGTCCAAGTCCTCGACGTCTCGGCGCACTCGCTCGTTCAGTACGCTCTCGACTCGATATCCGTGCTGCGCGAGGCCACTCTGGCGGCGTCGATGGGCAATGCGGATGCCGGCGCGGTCGCCCTGATCCAGTTGATCATGAGCGGAGCACCAGTAACCCAAGACCTGGCGGAGGAGCGCTTGGGCTATCGCATGGAACGTCGGCACGTCGCGCTCATCCTGTGGACCGACGATCCGGGCTCCGACAGTGGGCTGGACGAGGCGGTGGCAGCATTCCGGTCGGCTTCCAGCCCCCGCTCTCTCCTCGTAGCCCGCGCGAGCAGAGCCTCGCGATGGGTCTGGCTGTCTGGTCCGGGAACACCCGACCTTCACCACTTGGAGACGGCCGTGGGCAAAGTCGGCCGGGTGCGCGCAACGGTCGGTCGGCCAGGGCATGGCCTCGAGGGGTTCCGGTCCAGTCATCAGGACGCGCTCGCGGCGACCGCGATGCTCACCCGACTCGAGTCGGACCGGCGCTTCACCGTGTACAGCGACGTCGAACTCATCGACAGCCTGACGAAGGATCGCGCCGGTGCGAAGAGGTTCGTGATCAAGACACTCGGCCCGTTGGCGGCAGCGGACGCGACACTGAGGGAAGCGCTTCTCACCTATGTGCAGTGCGGCTTCAACACTACGCGGGCAGCGGCGAGGCTGTATCTGCACAGGAACACGGTCGAGCGCCGCGTGTCGCGGGCGAACGAGCTCTCTGTGGTCAAGGTGGAGGACAACCCCACCCACGTCGCAGCGGCGCTGCTGGTTCTGGATCTCGCCCCTGACATCGTGGCAGCTTCATCTGCCTGATGCGCCGCGAGGAAAGGCCGCAGAGGCATCAAGCGCCGCGAGTGCACTCTGCAGCTCTCCCGCCGGAAGCAGGTGCGGCCCGTCGTGGTGACCGGGCCGGACATCGGATCAGCCTCTTGTCCACCGGATCTGCGGAATTAGCCAGATCTGCGGAATAAGGAGGAGAAGTCCGATGTCGCCAGCACAGCGCTTTACAGCTCACTACCGCGCCCGTCGCGATTGGGGCACCTTCATGCACTTCGTTCGCCAATCGCGCAACTCACGGGACAAGGCCTACTGGTTGGGCATGGCCGCAGACGCGCGACGCACCATGCAAGCGATGGCTTGAGCATCGCAGCTCTTCTCTTCCCGAATCCGTTGATCTAGGCCTCGAGCGCTGCCAGTGCACTCTGCACCTTTCCCGCCGGAAGCAGGTGCGGCCTGTCGTAGTGACCGGGCAGGGCATCGGATCAGACTTTTGTCCACCAGATCTGCGGGGCACAGAGTTGTCCGATCCACAAAGCCGTCACTGTCGACGCACCCGTCTCCACATGCGTGGGGCGAGCGGGTTGCGCTTCTCCGTTGCAGCGACCGCCTTCATCTGGTGCCGCGCTCAACGAGGAGGCACGACCATGACCGAAGTTTCCAACTCACACACGGGGTTGAAGCGTGTGGGACCGCTCTGGATGACCCTGTTCACGTTCGCGTGGCTGGCGATCTGGACGATCCAGTTCACGCCGATCCAGCTCCTGCTGCCCCTGCAGCTGAACACCGGCAACGGGGGTGGGGACTGGATCGGCGGCGTGGTGTGGGCCGGCGTGGTGCTGTCCGTCGGCGGACTCATCGGCGTCGTCGCCGCCCCGATGGCGGGTCGCTGGTCCGACCGCACACGCTCCCGCTGGGGGCGCCGGCGACCGTGGGCGATCGGGGGGTCGCTGCTCTCTGCGCTCGGGCTGGCGGTCACAGGCCTCGGGACCGGCCCTGTTGCGCTCGGCGGTGCCTGGATCGTCGTCTCCGTCGGAATCTCCGTCGCCTCGGCGGCCTTCACGGCGATGATCGCCGATCAGCTCCCCGACACCCAGCGCGGTGCCGCGTCGGCCGCGGCGAGCTCGGCGCAGGCGCTCGGCGTCGTCATCGGCGTGGGCACCATCGTGCTGATAGGACTTGGGATCTTCCAGTCGTATCTGGTGCTCGCGGCGCTTATTACCGTGATCGGCGTCGGCACCGCGCTGTGGCTTCCGGACGAGCCCGCGCACCGGATGGTCGTGAGCACACGGGGCTCGAACGGACGCCCCTCGTCGTTGCGGGACCGCAACTTCCTGTGGCTGCTGAGCAGCCGCCTGATCGTGAACATTGGCAACGCCTTCGGCACCGCGCTGCTGCTGTTCTTCCTGCTGTACGGGGTGAAGGTGCCCGCGGCGGAGGCGGAGGACGACCTGTTCTTCCTCATCATCATCTACACAGTCTTCAGTGTGATCGCTGCGATCGTCGCGGGGATCGTCTCCGATCGTGCTTCCGCAAATCCAGTGCGCCGACGCCGCGCTCTGACGGCGCTGTCCGCGCTGTTCGGCACGGTCTGGGGCGTGGTGATCCTCGTCAGCCCCTCTCTGCTCATGACCGGGATTGCCGCAGCGCTCATGGGCGTGGGTTACGGCGCGTACACGACGGTGAGCTTGGCGCTTGCGACGGATCTGCTCAGGGACCCCGAAGACCACGCGCGCGACCTCGGCCTCGTGAACGTCTCCGCTCAGCTCGGCCAGCTCCTGGCGCCGTTGCTCGGAGCAGGGCTCGTGGCGCTGGTCGGCGGGTTCTGGCTGCTGTTCACCGGCGGCATCGTGCTGTCCGCGGTGGGCGCCCTCATGACCTACGGGATCAAGGTGAAGGGCACATTGCGGCAGGAGCTCGTTGAAGCGTCGCATTGAGCGGCCGTCCGAGGGTGGCGTCGGCTTCGAGCTCTGCGAGTGCACGCTCCACCCACGGCATCTGGAGCAGGTGCGCTCTGTCGTGGCGTCCGTGTTGGACGGCGAACCACACTGGGTCCACCCGATTCGAGGCTTCTCCGGGAGCGGCCTCGGGCACACGGTCCCACGCACTCAACGAGGAGGCACACTCATGACCAAACTTGCAGACTTCCACGTCGGCACCGAGCTGAAGCGGGTCGGCCCGCTCTGGATGACCCTGTTCACGTTCGCGTGGCTGGGGATCTGGACGATCCAGCTCACCCCAATCGAACTCCTGCTGCCATTGCAGCTGAAGACTGGCAACGGGGGTGGAGACTGGACCGGTGGTGTGGTGTGGGCCGGCGTGGTGCTCTCGGTCGGCGGGTTCATCGGCGTCGTCGCCGGGCCGATGGCGGGCCGGTGGTCCGACCGCTCGCGTTCCCGCTGGGGGCGGCGGCGGCCGTGGGCGATAGGGGGGTCGCTGCTTGCTGCGCTCGGGCTGGTGGTCACCGGCATCGCGGCGGGACCCGTCGCGGTCGGCGGTGCCTGGATCGTGGTCTCCGTCGGAATCTCCGTCGCCTCGGCGGCATTCACGGCGATGATCGCTGATCAGCTTCCCGAGACCCAGCGTGGTGCCGCGTCGTCCGCGACGAGTTCGGCTCAGGCGCTGGGCGTCGTCGTGGGCGTGGGGACAGTCGTGCTGATGGGACTCGGGATCTTCGAGTCGTATCTGGTGATTGCGGCGATCATCGCCGTGTTCGGCGTCGGCACCGCGGTGTGGCTTCCGGACGAGCCCGCGCACCGGATGGTCGTGCCGGTGCGGACTGCGCGCCGTTCCTCCTCGCTGCGGGACCGCAACTTCCTGTGGCTGCTGAGCAGCCGATTGGTCGTGAACATCGGCAACGCCTTCGGCACCGCGCTGCTGCTGTTCTTCCTGCTGTACGGGGTGAAGGTGCCCGCGGCGGAGGCGGAGGACGACCTGCTGCTCCTCATCATCGTGTACACGATCTTCACCGTCATCTCCGCGATTCTCACGGGGATTGTCTCCGACCGTGCCTCTGTGGATCCGGTGCGCCGGCGCCGCGCGCTGACGGTGCTGTCCGCGCTGTTCGGCACGGTCTGGGCGGTCGTGATGCTCGTCAGTCCGTCGCTGATCATGACGACGATCGCCGCGGCACTCATGGGCGTGGGCTATGGCGCGTACATGACGGTGAGCCTTGCGCTCGCAACGGATCTGCTCAAGGACCCCGAAGACCACGCCCGCGACCTCGGCCTCGTGAACGTCTCCGCTCAGCTCGGCCAGCTGCTGGGGCCGCTGTTCGGGGCAGGGCTGGTGGCGCTGGTCGGCGGGTTCTGGCTGCTGTTCATCGGCGCCGTCGTGCTGTCCGCGGTGGGTGCCGTCATGACGTACGGGATCAGGATTCCGAGCCCTGACTCGCGGGCCGCGGTCGCGGCAGCCGTTGGCCAGGCTGAGCCGCGCCGATGAACGAGTAGGGCGATCGGGGTCGACGATCCCGGAGATCGGCTGTCGTGAATTTCAATCTCACGCCCGAAGCGGTCTGACGACCTCGGGCTGCATCCTGCGACACGCAGGACGTCATCAGACTAGACAGGAGCAAGAAACCATGGCGAAGTATCGAGTGCAGAATCCTGCCACGGGTGAGGTCCTCGAGACGTTCGACTCGACGACCGATGAGCAGGTGAAGCAACAGCTCGCAGCCGCAGATGAGGCGTATCGCGATTGGCGCGAACGCACAGTTCAGCATCGGGCCGCCGTGGTGCGTCGTATCGCGGAGCTCTTCACGGAGCGTCGCGATGAGCTCGCACGGACCATCTCCCTCGAGATGGGCAAGCCGATCGAGGAGTCCCTTGAGGAGGTCGACTTCGCGGTCACAATCTTCGACTACTACGGCGTGCATGGACCGGATCTCGTCACCGACTACGAGATCCCAAGCTCGGTTCCGGGCAAAGCCGTGATCGAGCACCTCCCGATGGGGTCGCTACTCGGGGTGATGCCCTGGAACTTCCCGTACTACCAAGTAGCCCGCTTCGCCGCGCCGAATCTGGTGCTCGGCAACACAATCCTCCTCAAGCACGCTGACATCTGCGGGAGGTCGACCCTCTTGATCCAGGACATCGTCGAGACAGCGGGCGTCCCCATCGGCGGATACCAGGCACTGTTCGCCTCGCACGATCAGATCGCGGCCATCATTGCAGATCCCCGTGTGCAGGGCGTATCGCTGACCGGCTCGGAACGAGCAGGCGCAATCATCGGAGTCCAGGCTGGCGCGAACCTCAAGAAGTGCGTGCTCGAACTCGGCGGCATCGACCCGATGGTCGTGCTCGATTCGGACGACGTGGCCGGGATCGCCCTGGCCGCGTGGGAGAACCGCATCTACAACGGCGGTCAGGTCTGCAACTCGAACAAGCGCCTGATCGTGATGGACCACATCTATGACCAGTTCGTGGCCACACTGGTCAAGCTCGCAGAGGGGCTGGAGCCGGGCGACCAGCTGCGCCTGGGGGAGGGCGAGTACGCGCCGCTGTCCACCCGAAGCGCTGCGGAGACCGTCGATGCGCAGGTGCGGAAGGCAGTCTCGGAAGGCGCACGCCTGCTCGCTGGCGGAGTACTGTCCAACGGGCCGGGCGCCTACTACTCACCAGCAGTGCTCGTAGACGTGCCGCGAAGCTCAGAGTCGTACCGTGAGGAGATCTTCGGTCCGGTGGCCATTGTCTATCGGGTGCACAACGACGAGGAAGCCCTCGATCTCGCGAACGACTGCGCGCTTGGACTCGGAGGCTCAGTGTTCTCCACCGACGTCGCACGAGCCGCCCGGATCGCCTCGAAGCTCGAAGTCGGCATGGCTCATGTCAACATCATCGCCGCCGAAGGCGCAGACATCCCGTTCGGGGGAGTGAAGCGTTCCGGGTTCGGGCGCGAGATGGGGCCCCTCGGCATCGGGGAGTTCGCGAACAAGCGGCTCTACTTCGTCGCTGAGTGACTCTGTCGTCACCTGCCCCTACCGGCTGACGCCGGAAGATTCGCCCGCAGTGGCCTACTGCGCGGACAAGCCAAGGCGCGACATTCGCTCGCGCAGGATTCAAAGGAGAAGAAGCCATGAAGGCCATCGTGTTCCGCGACGCGGCGACCCCGGTCGCGCTCACCGACGTCGAGCTCGCCGCGCCGAAGCCCGGCGAGGTCCGGGTCAAGATCGCCGCAGCCGGCGTGTGCCACTCCGACCTGCACGTGCGACAGGGCGACTGGGATGCAGCCGCTCCGATGGTGATGGGCCACGAGGGCTCTGGCGTCGTCGTGGAGCTCGGCGAGGGCGTCACCTCCCTCGCAGTCGGCGACCATGTCGTGCTCAGCTGGGTGCCGCCGTGCGGCGAATGCCGCTACTGCCTCCAGGGACACGAGGCACGCTGCCAGAAGGTCGCAACCCTGGTCGCACCGAAAGGGGTGCTGTTCGACGGCACCTCGCGAATGAGCACAGCTGACGAGAACGGCGATGACGAGACGCTCCACCACTACCTCGGGGTCTCGTCCTTCGCCGAGGAGGTCGTCGTGCCCGCCTCCGGTGCAATTAGGGTCCGTGACGACGCCCCGCTCGACGTGATCTCCGTGGTGGGGTGTGCGGTCGCCACCGGGGTCGGCGCGGTCACCAACACGGCCGCCGTCGAGCCCGGCTCCACGGTCGCCGTCATCGGCTGCGGCGGGGTCGGCTTGAACGTGGTGCAGGGCGCAAAGCTCGCCGGAGCAGAGCGCATCATCGCCATCGACGTCGTTCCGGAGAAGACCGCCATGGCCCTGCAGTTCGGAGCCACGGACCGCATCGACGCCTCCAAGGGCGACTCGGTGGAGCAGCTGTTCGAACTGATCCCCGGCGGCGTCGACTACGCCTTCGACGCGATCGGACGCACCTTCACCACCGAGCAGGCGATCCGGATGCTCGGTCTGGGCGGGGCGGCAGTGATCGTGGGTCTGCCACCCACCGGCGCACAGGCGTCGTTCGAGCCGCTGGTCCTCGCGGAGGCGGACCAGCGCATCCTCGGGTCGAACTACGGCTCGGTGCGGCCGTCCATCGACATCCCCGCCCTGGTCGACCGCTACATGGACGGCCAGCTCAAGCTCGACCCGCTCATCTCCGGTCGCCGCCCCTTGGGCGAGGCCGCCGAGGCGCTGGACGACCTCGAAGCAGGCGCGGCGCTCCGCACCCTGCTGATCCCCTGATCCCGAACGCTCGCACCTGATCCGCTCAAAGGCGAGCAAGGCTATGTCCATCTACCGCGATCTCACTCTGGTGCAGCCCGAGCGCCGCCGCGACGCCCCGAGATCCCCTTCTCTCACACCCCATGCAAAGGAGCGCCCGTGCACACCGAACATCAGCCGAAGGTCCTTCTCGTAGGCCTAGGAGCGGTCGGACGGGCCGTGGGTGCGCGCCTCGCGGCCGGTTCCCTCTGCGAAGTCGTTGGGGCTGTGGATCCGGCGCCCGGGCTAGGGGGCACCGAGCTAGCCTCGATCATCCCGGGCACGGCTTCCGGCGCGCGCGTCGCCTCCGCCATCGCGGATGCTGGGAACGCGGACATCGCGTTCGTTGCAACGACCTCGTTCATCCATCAGGTCGAGCCCATCATCAACACGCTCCTGGATCGTGGGATGAACGTTGTCAGCATCTGCGAGGAGCTAGGCTTCGGATTCTTCGATCACGAGCCTGTCGCGCGCCGGCTCGACGAGCGGGCGCGTGGCGCCGGCCTCACGGTTCTCGGGACTGGATGCAATCCGGGCATCCTCCTCGACACCCTCCCGCTGCTGCTGAGCAGCCTCACGCTGGACGTGACTCGGGTGACGATGCGGAGGACGGCCGAGATGTCCGGATACGGCGCCATCCTCTCAAAGTTTGGCTTCGGCCTCACGCCAGGCCAGTTCGCCGCCGAGCGCGATGCCGGCCACGTGATCGGGCATGTCGGATTCCGCGAGTCGGTCGCGGCCCTCGCAGACGGCCTCGGCTGGAACCTGGACGCGATCGTCGTCGACGACCCCCAGCCCGTCCTCCTCACCGAGCGCGCGCGCAGGGCGAGGCACGCGACCCTCGAACCGGGCACGATTGCCGTGATCCGGCACGCCGCTCGAGGCGTGATCGACAGGAAGGTCGTGATCCAGGCCGCGATCGATTTCGGCATCTTCGAGCCCGGCGACCCGTTCCGGGAGGGTGGTTCCTGGCGCCTCGAGAGCTCCGCCCAGACGTTCGAGTTCACGGCCAGCCAGATCGACAGCTACGCCTCGACGGTGGCGGTCGCGGCCAACGTGATCCCCCGAGTCCTCGATGCCAGGCCGGGACTCCTGACCATGGCCGACATTCCGGTGAAGAAGTTCGCGAGGCGTCAACACCACGGAGATGCGGGTCACCGCCAGGAGCCGAGCATCAGCTCGGCGTCGGCGGTTGCAACCCGATGAGCAACCACGCACGGAGAGGAGCGGTTGAGGATGACTGAAAGCACATCCGTCAACATCGCGGAGCTGATGAGCAGGGGCGGAAGGCCGCCTGGCAGCAGGCGCGAGGTGAAGATCATCGACACCACGCTGCGGGACGGCCATCAGAGCCTGTGGGCCACGCGCATGCGGACATCGCACATGCTCGAGATGATTGAGGAGTTCGACGCCGCGGGCTTCGAGCACGTCGACCTGGTAGCCCCCATCCAGTTCGACGTCGCGGTCCGCTACCTCAAGGAGAACCCCTGGGAGCGGGTCCGCCTCATGCACAAGCACGCGCCGAACACCACATTCCGCGCGCTCATCCGGTCGAAGAACCTAGCCACGTTCGACTTCCTGCCGGATGACGTGATTGCGGCATGGGTCGACCGTCTCGTCGCAAACGGCTTCCGCGAGATCGGCGCGTTCGATGGCCTGAACGACGTCGACAACATCTCCGCGGCGTTGCTGCGGGCAAAGAGCCTCGGCGTAGAGACCTTTGGAGCCGTCTCATTCTGCGAATCCCCGGTGCACACTGACGAGCTCTTCGTCACCAAGGCGCAGGAGCTGATCGAGAAGGCCGACGTAGACCGCATCATGCTCAAGGACGCGGGCGGCCTGCTGACGCCGGACCGCATCCGCACGCTTGTCCCCGCGCTGAAGGCCGTCATCGGCGATCGCCCCCTCGAAGTGCACACGCACAGCCTCACAGGGCTTGCCCCCCTGGTCTATCTCGAGGCCGTGGAGCTGGGCGCGGACTCAGTGCACACCTCGATTGCCCCGCTCGCCACCGGAAACGGACAGCCATCGACGCAGGGCACCGTGCGGGATCTGCGAGCGCTCGGCTACACCGTGAACGTCGACGACGAGCGCGTCGCCGCAATCAGCCGCACCATCTCCCGGATCGCGGAGGAGGAGGGCAAGCCGATCGGCGTGCCCGCCGAGTACTCCGGCGTGCACTACATGCATCAGACGCCAGGTGGAATGCTGTCGAACTTCCAGTCGCAGCTGGAGGCGGCCGGCCTCGCCGACCGCTTCGACGAGCTGATGCTGGAGGTCTCGCGGGTGCGGGCGGAACTCGCCTACCCGATCATGATCACACCGTTCGCCCAACACGTGGGCACCCAGGCCGTGATGAACGTGATGAGCGGCGAGCGGTACAAGGTCGTGCCGAACGAGGTGAAGAAGTACGCCCTGGGCTACTACGGGAAGCCCTTGGCGCCCCTCGACCCAGAGGCGCTCGAGAAGATCCTCGCGAACGGCGCCTCCAACATCGCAGACGACCCAGCGCCGATCCCGCCGATGCTGCCGTCGCTGCAGGAGCGTTACCCGGATGAGGACATCGACCTGTGGCTGCTGCGCGCTCAGTTCGCCGGAACCCAGGTGGACGCCATGAAGAAGGTGATGGCAGAGGGCGGTGCGCCGTCGGAGAAGAGCATGCCCACGCTCGACCTCATCACCGCCCTGTACGACAGCGCCACAGCTGGCCGACAGGTGCTCAGGAGCGGCGATCTGAAGATCGCCCTGGACAAAGGAGACAACGAAGATGGCCGATAACTCGCCCGACCTCAAGGAGCTCAAAGCGATCATCGATTGGGTGAACGTCGCGGAAGACGTCCGCGAACTCTCGCTCAAGTTCGGCGACGTGGAGCTCCACGTGTCGCGCAACAACGGCGTTGGCGCCTTCGCATCGGTCGCGCCCGCGCCTGTCGCGCCGTCCGCCGCGGAAGCCGCCCCTGCACCTACCCCTGCACGGGCCGCGGCACCCGCCGCGCCCCCCGCTTTGGCCCCGGCTGCGACCGCACCCGCGCCCGACGGCCCCGCAGAGCTCGGCGCCGGCGAGGTGCTCGTCACCGCGCCCATGCTCGGCATGTTCTACGCAGCGCCCCAGCCGGGCGCCCCGGCGTTCGTTGCGGTCGGCGACGCTGTGCAGCCCGACACGGTGCTGGGCATCGTCGAGGTGATGAAGCTCATGAACAACATCGAAGCCGGTGTCGCCGGCACGGTCGTCCGCGTGCTCGTCGAGAACGAGTCGCTGGTCGAATACGCACAGCCCCTGATGGTGATCAGGACGAGCGCCTGACCAGGCCCCGATGAACATCGGGTGGCCCCGACGCGGCCACCCGAGTAACCGCACCGAGGAGTGTTCCCCATGACCCGAAAGCTTTCGAGCGTCCTGATCGCCAACCGAGGAGAGATCGCGTTGCGCGTGATCCGAGCCTGCAAAGAGCTCGGGATCCGCAGCATCCTCGCGCATTCCGAGGCAGACCGTGAGTCGCTGCCCGTGCGCCTCGCCGACCAGGCAATCTGCATTGGACCGGCATCCGTCAAGCTCAGCTATCGCGATGCCCGCGCGATCGTCGCGGCCGCTCAACTCAGCGGTGCCGACGCCGTCCACCCCGGCTACGGATTCCTGTCGGAGAACTCCGATTTCGTTGCCTTGTGCGAAGCGGAAGGCGTCGGCTTCGTCGGACCGTCGTCGGAGGTGATCCGACGGATGGGCGACAAGATCGAGGCGAAGAAGATCGCGCGTCGTGCCGGTGTGCCCACCGTTCCGGGGTCCGACGGAGCGATCGCCGAGCAGGCAGAAGCCTTCAGGATCGCGGAGCAGGTGGGATTCCCGCTCCTGATCAAGGCTTCGGCCGGCGGTGGCGGACGCGGTCTGCGCGTCGTCGAGTCGGCGGAGACACTCGCCAACGACCTTGCAGAGATCATGGCGGAGGCGGAAGTCGCCTTCGGGGATCCGTCCGTGTACATCGAGCGCTACCTCACCGACATTCGCCATATCGAGATCCAGGTCATCTCCGACGGCACGACCACGCTGCACCTTGGCGAACGCGATTGCACAGCTCAACGCCGCAATCAGAAGCTCATCGAAGAGGCGCCGTCCCCAGTCATCGACGACGTCGCTCGTGAGGGCATCGCCCGCGCGGCCGTGGCGTTGTGCGAAGAGGTCGGCTACGTCAACGCCGGCACGGTCGAGTTCGTCTACGACAACGTCAGCGGTGAGTACTACTTCATCGAGATGAACACGCGGATCCAAGTCGAGCATCCCGTCACCGAGATGATCACGGGGATCGACCTGATCAAGCTGCAGCTGCTGATCGCCGGGGGACAGCCCCTAGAGCTCCGCCAGGACGATGTGCAGATCCGGGGACACGCAATCGAGTGCCGCGTGAACGCGGAGGACGCGGATGACGGCTTCGCGCCGCGTCCCGGCACCATCCGCGAGTTCCGTGCCCCAGGGGGCTTCGGCGTGCGCCTCGACACCCATCTGGAGGCCGGAGCCACGATCCCGCCCTTCTACGACTCGATGGTCGGCAAGCTCATCTGCTGGGGCCGCGATCGTGACGAGGCCATCGCCCGCGCCCTGCGCGCGCTGGAGGAAATGCGCATCGAGGGCGTCGTCACAACGGCACGATTCCACGAAGAAGTCCTGAACAGCCCCAAGTTCCGTGGTGGTGCCTTCAACACCGGATACATCGCCGAATTCATGGAGGTGCGAAACGATGGCCACGACTGACACCATCCAGGCCGGATACGCCGCCACGGAGACCGCCCCGCTTCACGGGATACCGCAGTCGCGGTACCTCGCCACGGAGATCCCCGGCCCGCGCTCGCGCGAGCTGATGGACAAACGCCACGCGCAGGTGTCGAACGGCATCGGGGCGCAGCTTCCGGTCTTCATAGACCGCGCCGATGGGGGGATCCTGCTCGACGTCGATGGGAACCGGATCATCGACCTCGCCTCTGGGCTGGGCCCAACGGCGCTCGGTGCCTCCAACAGGCGTGTCCGCGAGCGGATCCTCGTACAACTCGAGCGGTTCACGCACACGTGCTTCATGACCACCGAGTACGAAAGCTACGTCGACGTCTGCCGGTGGCTCAACGAACACGCGCCGGGCGATGACGAAAAGCGCACCGCCCTCTTCACAACGGGAGCGGAGGCGAACGAGAACGCGGTGAAGATCGCGCGTTACGTGACGGGCCGGCGCAAGGTGCTCGCGTTCAAGGGTGCTTACCACGGGCGGACGCACCTGACGATGTCGCTGACGTCCAAGTCGCACCCGTACAAGACCGGTTTCGGCCCGTTCTCCGAAGACGTCGTGCATGCGCCCGTCCCGACCTCGCCGGGGGACGATGTGGGCTCCGTCGGCTCGTACCTCGAGCAAGTGCGCGCAGCGTTAGTCGAGAACGACGCCTCCACCTTTGCCGCGATCATCATCGAGCCGATCCTGGGAGAGGCCGGGTGCCTGATCCCGTTGCCTGGCTTCCTCGCCGGGCTTCGGGAGATCGCCGACCAGTTCGGCATCCTCCTGATCGCCGACGAGGTGCAGAGCGGCATGGGCCGCACCGGCCGGATCTGGGCCATCGAGCACGAGGGCGTCGTGCCCGACCTGCTCGTTGCGGCGAAGGCGCTCGCCAACGGCTTGCCGTTGAGTGCCGTGACCGGGCGCGCCGAGATCATGAACGCGGTGCATTCTGCGGGACTGGGCGGAACCTATGTAGGCAACCCGCTCTCGTGCGAGGCGGCGCTCGCCGTCTTCGAGCAGATCGACTCCGGCACTGTCCTCGAACAGGCGACCGTGATCGGCGAGATCGCGCTTGAGATGCTTCGCCCGATCGTCGGATCCGGCAACGGTGTGATTGACGTCCGCGCTCGCGGTGCGATCATCGGCATCGAGTTCGGCGACGAGCAGTCGCTGGAGCCGTCATCGGAACGTGCCAAGTCAGTCACCCGTTACTGCCACGCCAACGGGGTGCTCGCACTCACGAACGGCGTGCACGAGAACGTGATCCGGCTGCTGCCCCCCATCGTGATCGAGCCCTCTCTTTTCAGGGACGGCATCCAGGTGATCATCGACGGGATCCTCAGCACCGCCCCGCACGCGGGCTGAAGCCGCCTGTCGCGCTACCGGCACGGCGACGTCGCCGTCGGCGCGTGCGCAGGCAATACCCCACACCAACTTCTGGATTGGAAGACCCGACATGTCCAATGCACCTACTGCCGCGACCGACGACGCGGAGTCCCGCGACGCCTCTCGGCCCCGCCACAGTGAAGACACTCTGCTCGAGTCCCTGGGATACAAACGACAGCTGGACCGCGGAGTGGGGCGGTTCGGCTCGTTCAGCGTGGCCTTCGCGTTGATCAGTGTCACGACCGCCGTCTACACCACGTTCGGACTGGGCCTGACGACCGCGGGACCGTCGTTCATCTGGACCTTCCCCATCGCGATCATCATTCTGGGCCTCTGGGTGCTGATCGCTGCCGATCTCTCCTCGAAGCTCCCACTGGCCGGGTACGCATACCAATGGACATCGCGCCTGGTGAGCCCTCACCTCGGCTGGTTCACGGGCTTCTTCGGCGTGCTCGGCTTCGTCACCGGCATGACCGGGGTCTCGTACACCCTTGCCGGCTACCTCGCCGGGCTGCTCGGGTGGAACCTCTCGGTTCCCGGCACTGTGGCACTGACGATCGTCATCCTCGCCGTGGCCGCGGCGGTCAACGTCCTCGGGGTCCGCGTCGTGACCCGGCTGAACAACATGGGCGTCACCCTGGAGCTCATCGTCGCGCTCGGCGGAACGATGGCGATCGCCGTAGCCGCCTTCTTCATCAACCACAACGCGCAGCCGTTCTCACTCCTGTTCAGCCGAGGCGTCCTGCCTAGCGACGGGTTCGGCTTCGCATGGATCACCTCCACCGTGACAGGCCTGTTCGGGCTCATCGGCGTCGAGGCATCGGCTGACATCTCCGAGGAAACCAAGAAGGCCACCTCGACTGTGCCGCGCATGATGTTCCTCGCGCTGGGGACAGCATGCGTTGTCGAGTTCATCATGTACGGGATCAGCCTGCTCGCCATTCAGGACTTCGCCACGGCGACGGAGAGCCCGGCCCCACTTATCTACGTGATGCAGACGCAGCTCGGCCCGGTGTTCACCGATGTCTTCATCGCTTTCGCCCTCACGAACCTTCTGCTGTGCGTGCTCGCCAATCTGCTGGTCGCGGGGCGGCTCATCTTCTCCATGGGGCGGGATCACATGCTTCCGAAGTCGAACTGGTTCGCCAAGATCGGTGAGAACAAGGTGCCGCGCAACGCAGTCATCGCATGCGCCCTCATCGCAGTGATCTTCGTGCTGACGGCGCTGTTCAACGAGACCGTGCTCAGCTACATCCTCGGTGTCTCGACGATCACGTTCTTCATGGTCTACGCGCTCACCGCCGGGGGGATGATCCTGCGAGGCAGTAAGGGCTTCCCGGCCGACATCCCGGGCGGTTTCACCCTGGGCAGGTGGAGGCGCCCGGTCTGGGTGCTCGGTTTCGTGGCATTCCTGACCGTGGTCGTCGCGTTCAGCGGCCTGCCTGGATTCCAGAACAACGGAGTCGCCCTGGTCGTGTTCATCGCGCTCGCCACGCTCTGGTACTTCATCGGGGTACGGCCTCGCCTGAGGAACCGCCAGGCCGGGCCTCCCACGATGCGGGTGGTCAGCGATGCAAGGCCCGACGGCCGTTGAGTACCTGCCCGTGGCCGAGAAGGTCTTATCGATTCTGGGCGCCATGCACCATTCAAGGAGACGCACATGACCGAAAAGCAGACCGCCACCCGGTCGTCTGGGCTTACGCGTGAATCTGGCAAGACGACAAGCGTGCACCCCATGGTGGGGAAAGAAAAACACGTGGACCCTGCCAAAGCGCGCCACGCTGAGGCGCCCAATGCGTTCGTCGCAGCGATGCCCTCCAGCGGCGACATTGTCGAGCTCCGTCAGCGCGAGGGCCTGATTCGGGTCGGAGAAGTGGAATGCATAATGCCTGACAGTAGCGGCTTTTGGGTGGCCGCACATGGCGCGGACCCACGAATATATGTTTCAACCACCGACGAGCACCTCGAGATTTGGATCAGCCGGCGTCTCATGTCCGGGCACGGCGAGTTCAGTCGCATGAGGGTCTCAACGGCGTAGAACCGTAAACCTCGGTGTGCCGGGCCAAGCCAAAATTTCAAAAACGAATTTGCCTGAAACCGGAGCGGACGAGAACTCAGATGGACCAAAGACAGTCCCCACACACGGGCTTGTGGACCCCCGGGCCGTCGCCTGCTCTTGGGGGCAGGGAGGCGTGATGCCAGCGGTGACCGGGGATCCACCGTCCGAATCCCCAGTGGGTCAGGAGGTAAGAACGGTGCGCGCTGCGGGCCCGGGCTGTCCCTGAGCCTGCTGAGGTGATATGGGTCCGTGGCCAGCCTCGCAGTACGCCATCATCCTGACCTCTTCGCCGC
>JBQCJL010000296.1:0-5119 GCA_051952795.1 Marmoricola sp. | reverse complement strand
TCCTTCGCGACGGCGCTCGGGTGGTGCTTGCCGCCCCGCGTGAGGAACGCGCCGCCGCCGACGGGTGCGCGCCGATCGCCCGAGGCACGACGCTGGCATCGGGGACGAATCTCGGCGCGGACCCGATCGGCGCGCACATCCGCGGCTACGGCGGGGTCGACATGTCCGCGGTCGCTCCTGTCGCCGCGCTCGCCACCGAGCTCGGCTGCCGCGCGCTGGTCGCCGACGGCTCCGCCCTGCACGATCGCGGCGCCTCCGATGTCCAGGAGCTCGGCTACACCCTCGCCGTGGCCACGAGCTACCTCCGCTTCCTGGTCGGCGCCGGCTACAGCGTGGACGACGCCGCCGGTCTCATCGAGCTGCGTCTGGCCGCCACCGACGAGCAGTTCCCGACCATCGCGAAGTTCCGTGCGGTACGCCGCCTGTGGGCACGCGTCCTGGAGCTGAGCGGTGCGGAGCGTCGCGAGTCGGCGGTGCACGCTGTCACGAGCCGGCCGATGATGACCAAGTACGACCCCTGGGTGAACATGCTGCGCACCTGCGTCGCCTCCTTCGCCGCGGGCGTCGGGGGAGCGGACGCGGTTACCGTGCTGCCCTTCGATGCCGAGCTGGGCCTGCCGGATGCCTTCAGCCGCCGGATCGCACGCAACACCTCCGCGCTGCTGATCGACGAGTCCCACGTCGCCAAGGTGACCGACCCGGCGGGCGGCTCCTTCATGGTCGAGAGGCTCACGGACGACCTCGCGGTCGCTGCGTGGGCGGAGTTCGGCGAGCTCGACGCACCCGGCGGCCTGGGGGAGACCGGGGGCGCGCTGCGTGAGCGCGTCGCGGCCATCACTGCCCAGCGCGAGGCCGAGGTGGCGAAGCGGAAGCGGCCCATCACCGGCATCTCGGAGTTCCCGAACCTGCATGAGTCCCTGCCGCAGCGTCGGCCCTACGCCGAGGGCCGTCCGAGCGTCACCGCCTACGGTCAGGCGTTCGAGGCATTGCGCGACGATCCCGTCGCCGAGCCGGTGTTCCTGGCGACCATGGGCACGGTCGCGGCGCACACCGCTCGTGCCACCTTCGCGAGCAACCTGCTCGCCGCCGGCGGCATCGACGTGGTCAACGAGGGCCGCCACGACGACGTCGACGCCGTCCTGGCCCACTACCGCGGCGAGCGCGTGGTCTGCCTGACGGGTAACGACGCGGCGTACGCCGAGTGGGGTGCCGCCCTGGTGGACGCCCTGCGATCCGCTGGCGCCGAGCGTGTGATCGTGGCCGGTAAGCCGATGGACGGCTGCGACGACAACTGTGCGATGGGCGTTGACGCCCTCGACTTCCTGCACCGCACCCGCGCGGCGCTGACCGGAGGCGAGAACTGATGAGCATCCCCGAGTCGTTCAGCGGACTGCCGCTTGGTGCGGAGAACCCGTCGGTCGCCGCCCTGGCATCGGGCGTCGAGCCCTGGGAGAGTCCCGAGGGCATCCCGGTTCTTCCGGTCTACGGACCCGAGAACCTCGAGGGTCTCGACGCGCTCGCCACCTACCCCGGCCTGAGCCCGTTCCTGCGCGGTCCGTACCCGACCATGTACACGACGCAGCCGTGGACCATCCGTCAGTACGCCGGCTTCTCCACCGCCGAGGAGTCCAACGCGTTCTACCGCCGCAACCTGGCGGCGGGGCAGAAGGGCCTGTCGGTCGCCTTCGACCTGGCCACGCACCGCGGCTACGACTCCGACCATCCCCGCGTTCGCGGCGACGTCGGCATGGCAGGCGTGGCGATCGACTCGATCTACGACACCCGGGTCCTCTTCGACGGGATCCCGCTCGACGAGATGTCGGTGTCGATGACGATGAACGGCGCGGTGCTGCCGGTGCTCGCCCTCTACATCGCCGCCGCCGAGGAGCAGGGGGTGAAGCCGGAGCAGCTCGCGGGGACCATCCAGAACGACATCCGCAAGGAGTTCATGGTCCGCAACACCTACATCTACCCGCCGGCGCCGAGTATGCGGATCATCTCCGACATCTTCGCCTACACCTCGCAGAAGATGCCCCGCTTCAACTCGATCGCGATCTCCGGCTATCACATGCAGGAGGCGGGAGCGACCGCCGACCTCGAGCTCGCCTACACCTTGGCCGACGGCGTCGAGTACATCCGAGCCGGTCTGGCCGCGGGCCTCGACATCGATCACTTCGCGCCGCGGCTGAGCTTCTTCTGGGCGATCGGCATGAACTTCTTCATGGAGGTCGCCAAGATGCGGGCGGCGCGAGCCCTCTGGGCGCGCCTGGTGAGCGACTTCGATCCGAAGAACGCCAAGTCGCTGAGCCTGCGTACGCACTCGCAGACCTCTGGCTGGTCGCTGACCGCGCAGGACGTCTTCAACAACGTCCAGCGCACCTGCGTCGAGGCGATGGCGGCCACCCAGGGTCACACCCAGTCGCTGCACACGAACGCCCTCGACGAGGCGATCGCGCTGCCCACCGACTTCTCGGCCCGGATCGCGCGCAACACCCAGCTGCTCCTGCAGCAGGAGAGTGGCACCACCTACTCGATCGACCCGTGGGGCGGGTCCTACTACGTCGAGAAGCTGACCCACGACCTCGCCGAGAAGGCCTGGGCCCACATCCAGGAGGCCGAGGCGGCGGGCGGCATGGCCAAGGCCATCGAGCAGGGCATCCCCAAGATGCGCATCGAGGAGGCGGCTGCTCGCACGCAGGCGCGCATCGACTCGGGTGCGCAGAAGGTCATCGGCGTCAACACCTACCGCCTTGCCGACGAGGACGCTCTCGACGTCCTCAAGGTCGACAACAACGAGGTCTACAAGCAGCAGCTCGCCAAGCTCGAGCGCCTGCGCGCCGAGCGCAACGACGAGGACGTGCAGCGCGCGCTCCACGCCCTCACCCGCTCGGCCGAGGCCGGGTCGCCGGGATCGTCGCTCGACGGCAACCTGCTGGCGCTCGCGGTCGACGCAGCTCGGGCCAAGGCGACCGTCGGGGAGATCTCCGACGCGCTCGAGAAGGTCTATGGGCGTCATCAGGCCGTGATCCGTACGATCTCGGGCGTGTACAAGCGTGAGTCCGGCTCCAACGAGTCCGTGGAGAAGGTGCTGGCCGCCACCGAGAAGTTCGCGGAGGACGAGGGCCGTCGTCCGCGCATCCTGGTGGCCCCGAGGGGGCAGGACGGTCACGACCGCGGTCAGAAGGTCATCGTCACCGCCTTCGCCGACCTCGGCTTCGACGTCGACGTGGGCCCGCTCTTCTCGACTCCGGAGGAGGTCGCCCAGCAGGCGGTCGACGCCGACGTGCACATCGTCGGGGTCAACTCGCTGGCGGCCGGCCACCTCACGCTGGTCCCCGCGCTCAAGCAGGCGTTGGCGGACCTGGGCCGATCCGACATCATGGTGGTGGTCGGCGGGGTGATTCCGCCGGACGACGTTCCGACCCTGCTCGAGATGGGTGCCGCGGCGGTCTATCCGCCGGGCACGGTCATCGCCGAATCGGCGTTGGAGCTGCTCGACAAGCTCTCGGCACAGTTGGGTCACTGACCAGGAGGACAGCATGGCGAACATCAAGGATCTCGTTCCCGAGAGTCATCACGACCTGCTGGACGCCGCCTGGGCGACCGCACTGGTCACTCTCGACAGCGAGGGACGTCCGCAGACCACCGCGGTCTGGTACCTGGCCGACGCCGAGGATGGTCAGCTGAAGAGCTCCATCTCGGATGCCCGGGTGAAGTTCCGCCACATGCAGGCCAACCCTGAGGTCGACCTGTTCATCGTCGACCCGGGCAACATGTTCCACACCCTGGAGATCCGTGCGACCGCGACAGTGACGATCGACGAGGGTCTGGTGACCGCTGGCAAGATCGGTGCGAAGTACGAGGCCGACCTCACCGGCTACGACCAGCCCGGCGATCAGCGCTACACCGTGGTGTTCGAGCCGCGCAAGGTCGTAGCCAACTGAGCGTGACCAAGCCCCCGGTGGATGTCCCGGCCCTCGTCGCGGGCGTGCGTGAAGGTCAACGCGCTGCGATCAGCCGTGCCATCACGCTCGTGGAGAGCAGCCGGCCCGATCACCGCGCCGCCGCGCGCGAGCTGCTCAACGAGCTGACCGGCACGTCCGCCGAGACCGTGCGCGTCGGGATCTCCGGCGTTCCTGGGGTCGGCAAGTCGACGTTCATCGAGTCGCTCGGCACGCATCTGACCGGTCGGGGACATCGTGTCGGCGTACTGGCCGTCGATCCGTCCTCGGTGCGCACGGGCGGTTCGGTGCTCGGCGACAAGACCCGCATGCAGGCGCTCGCCATCGATCCCCACGCCTACATCCGGCCGTCGCCCTCGGCCGGCACGCTCGGTGGCGTCGCGCGGGCGACCGCCCAGGCGATGCTCGTCCTCGAGGCTGCCGGCTACGACGTCATCCTGATCGAGACGGTCGGCGTCGGCCAGTCGGAGGTGACGGTTGCCGGCATGGTGGACACGTTCCTGTTCCTCACCCTGGCGCGCACGGGCGATCAGCTCCAGGGCATCAAGAAGGGCATCCTCGAGATCGCCGACGTGATCGCGGTGACCAAGGCCGACGACGGTGACCAGGAGGTCGCGGCGAAGGCCGCCGCCAAGGAGCTCTCCGGTGCGCTGCGCCTGGTCTACGGCGGCGGATCCTGGGTGCCCCCGGTGATGACCGCGGCGGGCCTCACCGGCAAGGACGTCGACGCCGTCTGGGACCGCATCCTCAAGCACCGCGAGCATCTCGGCGAGCAGGGCCTGGCCGACAAGCGCGCCACCCAGCAGTGGGAGTTCACCTGGGCGCTGGTGCGCGACGAGCTCGACCAGCGTCTCGCCCATTCACCCGGCGTGCGTGCGATCCGGGCGCGGATCCGCAGCGCCGTTCTCGCCGGCGACATCGTGGCGCCGATGGCGGCCGATGAAATCCTGGCGGCCTTTGACGCTGATTAGGCGAGTGTTCTGGCAGACTCAGGGCGCCAACTGAATCCACCTGCCTGGGAGTGCCGAACGATGCGCGTTTTCACCACCTTCGAAGAGATCGAGTCCGCCGCCGGAACCGAGCTCGGCGTGAGCGAGTGGGTGCAGATCACGCAGCAGCGCGTCAACCAGTTCGCCGACGCCACGGGCGACCACCAG
>JBQCJL010000295.1:0-15780 GCA_051952795.1 Marmoricola sp. | reverse complement strand
AGCATCGGTCGTGCCCGCATCCGACGATGCTAGGGCGGCATCCTTCACGGACGCTGAGAGGAGCGCCGGTCCACTACCCTGGGCCGGGATGAGAACCTGGTCGCTCCGCTGGACCGTCGTGGGAGCGGTCACCGTCACCGTTGCGGCACACCTGTTGTTCCTCGGCACCACCCCCGGCGCGGACGAGGGCGGCTACGCCGTGGTCGCGCGCTTCGCCAACGATCCCGGTCCCTATCTCTACGGGCCGACGTTCGTCGACCGCCCGCCCCTGCTGATCCTGCTGTTCAAGCTGGCGGCCCTGCTGGGCCCGGCGGGAACCAATCTGCTCGCGACCGCGGCAGCGGTCATCTGCGTGCTGGCGTCGGCCAGAGCCGCGTACCTGATCGCCGGCCCACGCGCCGCCCGCTGGACGGCGGCCATCACCGCCGGCTTCAGCTCATCCCCGTTGCTGCAGGCCGACAACACCAACGGGGAGATCCTGGCGGGGGCCTTCGTCGCCACCAGCATCGCGCTGATCCTCGAGGCCGATCGCCGCCGGGCCGATCGACCGGAGGTCGCGGTCGTCCTCGCGATCGTGAGCGGCGCTGCCGCGACCGGCGCGGTGTTCATCAAGCAGAACTTCGCCGACGCGTTGGTATTCGCCTTCGTCCTTGCTGCGGCGTACTTCCTGACGCGCGGCCGCATCCTCTGGGGGCTCTGTCTGGGATTCGCGGTCGGGGTCGTCGGCGTCGTCGGGTGGGCACTGCTCTGGAGCCTCGGCCATCAGGGCCCCGGCGCACTGTTCTACGCGATGTACGGGGTGCGAGCCGATGCGACCGGAGCGGTCACCAGCGTCACCTCGGTGGTCCAGCTCAAGAACATCGCGATCCTCATCGGGGCGGGCATCGCCTCGGGCGTCTTCCTTCTCGCCTTCGCCGTTCTCCGTGCCAACTGGCGCCGCGGCCTGCGGCGCATCCCGATCGTGGGCGTGGCCTACCTGGGGGCGATCGTCATCGAGGGCGTGGGCATCCTCGGCGGCGGCAACTTCGCCTCGCACTATCTGATCGCCGTGCTGCCGACGTTCTCGGTCTGCACCGGGGTGATGGTCGCCAACTGGCGGCACGAGCACCACGGGTGGGGCCTGCGCTGGGTGCGTCTGACCTCGGTGGCCATCGTGCTGAGTGGACTCGTCTCGGCCCCGGTCGCGGCGGTGGCCGACCATGCCGACACCAACCCGGTTCAGATGGTCGGCGACTGGGTTCGCAAGGCCGCCTCGCGGCAGGACACCATCGCCGTGCCGTTCAGCAACTCGCCCGTGATCCAGATCTCCGGGCTCCGCCCCGCCTACCCCTACAACTGGGTGCTGCTGGTGCGGACCCGCGACCCGCGGCTCGAGCAGTACCTCGCTCTGCTCAACGGGCCCACGCCGCCCACCTGGATCATCGAATGGGATCTCCCCTCCGAGGTCGACCTGCACGCGCCCGCACCGATCCTGTTCACCCTCCGCAAGCACTACCAGTTGCTGGGCGAGCTCTGCGGCAAGCCGATCTGGCTGCTCGACGGTCATCGTCCGCGTGTCCCGCTCGTCCCGACCCCGTGTGATTGAAAGTTCGTCCATGGTGCGGACACAGGTTGTGCCGGGGTGTGACCGGTTTTCTTCTGTGCATGGATGACCACCAGACATTCGCGGAACCCGACGCGGCGGAGACCCGGCCGCGCAAGTCTCGCAAGGGCGCCCTCGCTCTGGCCGCCTCGGCGCTCGTGCTCTGCACGGCTGGCGGTGCGTTAGGAGGACTCGCCATCGGCGAAGCCCTGCACAGCGGCTCGTCCTCGTCCAACAACCCCGCGGCGTCCGGCGGCGGGTACGCGCCGATGTTCGGTGGCGGCTACGGCCCGAGCTTCCGCTTCCCCGGCGGGTCGTTCGGAACCATGCCGTCGGGCAATCAGGAGACGACCGCGCCGGCCACCAGTCGGCAGCTCGTCGGCCTGGTCCGGATCCAGACGACCCTGGGGTATCAGAACGGCGCGGCCGCAGGCACCGGCATGATCCTGACCAGCGACGGATTCGTGGTCACCAACCACCACGTCATCGCCGGCTCGACCAAGATCGTGGTCACGGTCATGAGCACCGGCAAGCAGTACCAGGCCACCCTCGTCGGCAGCGATGCCTCCGACGACATCGCGGTGCTCAAGCTCTCGGGAGCCAGCGGCTTGAGCACGATCGAGTCGACGCCCACGCCGGCCACGGTGGGCCAGACGGTCACGGCTGTGGGCGACGCCCAGGGGGCGTCCTCCTTCACCGCATCCCCCGGCAAGGTCACCGCCGTCGACCAGACCATCGCTCCCTCGGATCGCGGACAGAGCGAAACCCTCACGGGCGTGATCCAGTTCGCGGCCGACGTCATGTCCGGCGACTCCGGCGGCGCCACCTACGACTCGTCGAGCAAGGTCATCGGGATGACGACCGCCGCATCCACCGGCACCCAGACCAACGGCTACGCCATCCCGATCGCCAAGGTCCTCAGCGTCTCCTCCGACCTCGAGAACCGGGTGCCCAACAGCAAGTACGCCTACGGGCTGCCGTCCTTCATCGGTATCGCGATCAACGACCGTGCGGTGGTCGAGCAGGTCTACGCCGGGACGGGTGCGGCATCAGCCGGCCTGACCGCGGGCGACCGCATCACCGCGGTCGACGGCGTCTCCGTGGCCGACGCCGCCCAACTGCAGGCCGCCACGCGCAAGCATGCGGCGGGTCAGACGATCACCCTGACGTGGACCACGGCGACCGGCCAGAGGCACACCGCGCAGGTCCGTCTCACTACAGGACCGGCGGCCTGACTAGGCGCCGTACACCGGGTCGGGGGTGGCGCCCTCCGCGACCATCGCGCGGATCGCGTCCCCGACCTCACCGGCTTCCCACCGCCGGCCCGCATCGCGCGTCGGCCCGTGCCGCCAGCCCTCCTCCAAGCAGATCCGGCCTCCGTCGATCTCGATGACGCGACCCGTGACGTCGCAATCCGCCGAGGCGAGCCACGCCACGATCGGCGCATTGTCCTCAGGCAGCGCCATCGCCGAGGTGTCGAAGGCGCCCTCCGTCATGCGGGTCTTGGCCACCGGCGCGATGGCGTTGACGCCCACCCCATACCGCGCCAGCTCGGCCGCCGCGACGAGGGTCATCGTGGCGATGCCGCCCTTGGCCGCCGAATAGGTGGTCTGACCGATCGAGCCTTGGAGACCGGCGCCCGAGGACGTGTTGATGACGCGGGCGATGCGCTGCCGCTGGGCTTTGGACTCGTCGCGCCAGTACGCTCCCGCATGCCGCAGCGGAGCCCAGTGGCCCTTGAGGTGGACCCGGATCACGGCGTCCCACTCCTCCTCCGAGGAGTTCACCAGCATCCGGTCACGGACGAAGCCGGCGTTGTTGACCAGGATGTCCAGACCGCCGAAGCTCTCGATCGCCTGACGCACCATCCCCTCCGCCTGCGCGAAGTCCGCGACGTCCGCCCCGTTGGCCACGGCACGGCCACCCATCGCCTCGATCTCCGCGACCACCGTGTCGGCGGGTGACTCGGTCTTCTCCCCGGCCAGGGAGACCCCGAAATCGTTGACGACGACCGCCGCCCCCTGCCGGGCGAGCTCGAGTGCGTGCGCGCGGCCGATCCCACGACCTGCACCGGTCACGATGGCGACGCGGCCTTCGAGGAGTGTCATGCGAGTCCTTCCAATGCGGTGAGGAAGGCGGGGCGCTCGCCGCCGCCATGGCATTCGATCGTGGCTCCGCTGACGTAGGACGCCAGCGGTGAGGCCAGGAAGCAGGCAACGGTGCCGACCTCGTCGGGCGTGGCGAGGCGACCGAGCGGGATGGTGCGCGCGATCGCGGCCACGCCGTCCTCGCCGCCGTAGTGGAGGTCGGTCTGCTCGGTGCGCACCAGGCCGACGTTGATCGCGTTCACGCGGACCTTCGGCGCCCATTCCACGCCGAGGGTGGCAGTAAGTGAGTCGAGCCCCGCCTTCGCAGCACCGTAGGACGAGGTACCTGGCGAAGGCCGCAGAGCCGATACTGAGGACACGTTCACGATCGCGCCGCCCCCCGACTGCTCCTGCATGACGGCGTTGGCGGCGCGCATCATCGTGAGGGGCGCCAGCAGGTTCAGGCCGATGATCTTGGCGTGGAAGTTGTCGGAACCGTCCGCCGCCAGCGCGAACGGCGCTCCCCCGGCGTTGTTGACCAGCACGTCCAGCGTTCCGTGCTCCCTGACGATCCGGTCGATCAGCGCGCTCACCGCAGCTGCGTCGCGAACATCGCAGGTGTAGTGCGCCGCGCCGACCGGCTCCGCCTCCGAGCGCGCGCAGGTCACGACGGTGGCACCGGCCGCGAGGAGCTGCCGACTGATGCCCAGGCCCACACCGCGGTTGCCGCCGGTCACCAGAGCGACACGGTTGCCGAGATCCAACGAGAGACTCACCCTGGTACCCTACCAAGCACTTGCTTGGTTTTCTGCCTGGAGGCGCCTTGACGATCACATCGGAACTGCGGGATGACGGCATTCGCGTCATCACGATGTCCCATCCCCCGGTCAACGCACTGACCGTCCAGGGTTGGTTCGACGTCGCCACCGCGCTGGACGAGGCGAGCGCCGATCTCGCGACGAAGGTCGTGATCCTCCGCGCCGAGGGCAACGGCTTCAACGCCGGCGTCGACATCAAGGAGATGCAGAACACCGAGGGGTTCGACGCCCTGATCGGCGCGAACAAGGGCTGTTACGCGGCCTTCAAGGCGGTCTACGAGTGCAAGGTCCCGGTGATCGCGGCCGTCAACGGCTTCTGCGTCGGCGGTGGCGTGGGCCTGGCCGGCAACGCGGACATCGTGGTGGCGAGCGACGATGCCTACTTCGGCGTGCCCGAGGTCAAGCAGGGCGCGCTCGGCGCCGCCACCCACATGGCCCGGCTGGTCCCCCAGCAGATGATGCGGGCGCTGTACTTCACCGCCAAAACGATCCCCGCGACGGAGCTCGAGCGGTTCGGCACCGTCTATCGGGTCGTGCCGAGGGAACAGCTGCTGGACGCCGCGCTCGAGGTCGCCGCCGACATCGCCGAGAAGGACGGGCGGGTGATCCGGGCTGCCAAGGAGGCACTCAACGGCATCGAGCCGGTGGACGTGAACCTCAGCTACCGCTTCGAGCAGGGCTTCACGATGGAGCTCAACCTCATGGGCGTCAGCGATGAGCTGAGAGATGCGTTCGCGGGAACGGAGAAGAGCAAGAAGTGACCAAGCCACGCGACAAGCGGATGACCATCGATGAGGTCATCGGCCAGCTCGAGGACGGGATGACCATCGGCATCGGCGGATGGGGCCCACGACGCAAGCCCATGGCGCTCGTGCGCGCGATCCTGCGGTCGGACCTCAAGGATCTGACCATCGTGAGCTGGGGTGGTGCCGACGTGGGTCTGCTGGCCCGAGCCGGCAAGATCCGTAAGCTCGTCTACGCCTTCGTCTCCCTCGACTCCATCCCCCTGGAGCCGAACTTCCAGCGCGCACGGCAGAACGGCACCATCCCCGAGATCGTCGAGCTCGACGAAGGCATGTTCCAGACCGGTCTCTACGCGGCCGCCCAACGGCTGCCGTTCCTGCCGATGCGCGCAGGCCTCGGGTCCGACGTGCTGGTGAACAACCCGTGGATCAAGACCGTCACGAGCCCGTATGCCGACGAGGACGGCGACCTCGAGGTGCTGACCGCCGTTCCAGCGCTCAACCTCGACGTCGCGCTAGTGCACCTGAACCGTGCGGACGTCCACGGCAACGCGACCTACCTCGGGCCCGATCCCTACTTCGACGACCTGTTCGCCCAGGCAGCCGCCAAGACGTTCGTGTCCTGTGAGCAGATCGTCGACACCGCCGGACTCACTGTCGAGGTCCCCGTGCAGCGGCTGCTCATCCATCGCACGGCGGTGGACGGCGTCGTCGAGACGCCGCACGGGGCGCACTTCACGGTGTGCACGCCGGACTACGAACGTGACGAGCGGTTCCAGAAGCACTACGCCGCCGCCGCCGGCGGCACCGACGAGGAGTGGGCGGCCTTCGAGGAGCGCTTCCTCAGCGGAGACGAGGACAGCTATCAGGCCGCGGTGAAGGCGTTCGCCCAGGAGGCACAGGCATGAGCGAAGCCACCCGATCCGAAGTCTGCGCAGCGGCGATCGCCGATGCCTTCGCCGAGGACGGTGAGATCTTCGGCTCCCCCATGGGAACGATGCCGATGCTCGGCGTCCGCCTCGCCAAGCTCACCAGCAATCCCGACCTCGCGATCTCGGACGGCGAGTCCCTCTTCCTCGCCGGGACGCCCCCGCTGTTCGCGAAGGCGGACGTGGTCGAGGGATGGATTCCGTTCCGCCGCGTCTTCGACGTGGTCGCGTACGGCAAGCGTCACGTGATGATGGGTGCGACCCAGATCGATCGCCACGGCAACCAGAACATCTCCGCGATCGGCGAATTCGCCCAGCCCACGCGTCAGCTGCTCGGCTCGCGCGGCGCGCCCGGCAACACCGTGAACAATCGCACGTCGTACTGGGTGCCCAAGCAGTCGTCGCGCGTGTTCGTGGAGCAGGTCGACATCGTCTCCGGTGTCGGACCCAAGCGAGCGAAGGAAGCAGGCGCCGCCGCCGCCAAGTACAACGACATCCACCGCATCGTGACCAACCTCGGCGTCTTCGACGTCAAGGGACCCGACGACACCGTCCGTCTGCTGTCGATGCACCCGGGAGTGACGCTCGAGGAGATCCAGGAGGCATCGGCCTTCCCGATCCACGTCGACGGCGAGCCGGCGGTCACCCGGGAGCCCACCATGAGCGAGCTGATGATCATCCGTGAGGTGCTCGATCCGAAGAGGTTGCGGGAACGCGAGGTGCCGAATGCTTGAGCAGAAGCTGCGCACTCGCCTGACCGACCTGGTCGGCGTCCGCCATCCCATCGTCCAGACCGGCATGGGCTGGGTCGCGGGACCGAGCCTGGTCAGCGGCACCGCGAACGCCGGCGGCCTCGGCATCCTCGCCAGCGCCACCATGACGATCGCCGAGCTCGAGGCCGCCATCGGCGAGGTGAAGAGTCGCACCGACCGACCATTCGGGGTCAACCTCCGCGCCGACGCGGGCGATGCCGCCGATCGGTGCCGGCTCCTCATCGAGCATGACGTGAAGGTCGCGAGCTTCGCCCTGGCACCCAAGCCGGAGCTGATCGCCCAGCTCAAGGAGCACGACATCGTCGTGGTGCCGAGCATCGGCGCGCCCAAGCACGCGGTGAAGGTGGCGTCCTGGGGCGCCGACGCGGTGATGATCCAGGGCGGTGAGGGCGGGGGCCATACCGGAAACGTGCCGACCTCACTCCTGCTGCCGACCGTCCTCGACGCCGTCGACATCCCGGTCATCGCTGCCGGTGGCTACTTCGACGGCCGCGGACTCGCTGCCGCACTCGCCTACGGCGCCGAGGGCATCGGCATGGGCACGCGCTTCCTGCTCACCCGCGACAGCAGGGTTCCCGACTCTGTCAAGCAGCGCTACCTCGAGGCCGGCCTCAACGACACCGTGGTGACTGCCAAGGTCGACGGCATGCCGCACCGGATGCTGCGCAGCGACCTCGTCGCCTCGGTCGAGGAGAGCAGCCTGGCGCGTCGCCTGGGCCCGACCACGCGCCGGACGCTGGCCTTCAAGAAGCAGAGCGGCATGTCGTGGCGGCAGCTGATCGCCGACGGCCGGGCGATGAAGCATGGACAGGACCGGTCGTGGACGCAGATGGTGCTGGCCGCGAACACGCCGATGATGCTTAAGGCCGGCCTGGTCGAGGGCGACGCCGCCGCCGGCGTGCTCGCCAGCGGCCAGGTCGTGGGCGTCATCGACGACCTGCCGAGCTGCGAGGAGCTGATCGACCGCATCGTCGAGCAGGCTGTTGCGCGCCTCGATGCGTTGCGGCGCAACGTCCTCTAGCGTCTGGAGCATGTCCGACACCGGGAATCCGGTCAGCAACCTCGTCACGATCGCCCTCAACGCGGTCGGAGCCCGGCGGCTCGACGCGCATGCGGCGACGGCCTTCTACGAACCTCCGGCCGAGATCCCCTCGGTTCCTGGCACTCTCCTCCGTGAGGAGCCGTCGACCTTCTACCTCGACCCGTTTCGCCTGATCGCCGCGCCGGCGCGGGTTCGGCGCATCATGTTCTCGACCACCGACCGCGTGGGCCAGCCGATCGCGGTCACGGGCACCATCCTCACCCCGACCCGCCCGCGCACGAGGCGCCCTGACCGCCCGCTGGTCGCCTTCGCCGTCGGGACCCAGGGCATGGGGAGCCAGTGCGCCCCCTCCCGGCAGATGGCCGCCGGCCGTGAGTACGAATCGCTCTTCCTCGCCGGTCTGCTGGCTCGCGGATTCAACGTCGTGGTGCCGGACTACCAGGGGCTCGGCATGTCCGGCGTGCATACCTACATGAGCCGTGAGGTCCAGGGTCACGTGGTCCTGGACGCATTGCGCGCCGCCCGCCAGAGCGACCTGCCGGACATCCCGGTCGATGGACCGCTCGCCATCACCGGGTATTCGCAGGGTGGTGGCGCCGCCGCCTCGGCAGCGGAGATGGCTCACGTCTACGCGCCCGAGCTCGTCATCGCCGGCACCGTCGCCGGCGCGGTCCCCGCGGATCTGTCGCTGACCGCTCGGCTGCTCGACGGCGGCCCCTACTTCGCCTTCCTCGGCTATGCGCTGGCCGGTCTCACCGGGGACTACGGAGTGGCCCTGGACGGCATCCTCAACGCCCACGGCCTCGAGGTCGTCGCGCGTCTCCGCGAACAGTGCATGTTCGAGTCACTGCGGACCTTCGCGTTCACCAAGTCCTCCACCCTGACCGTCGACGGGCGGTCGGTGTCCCGCATCCTGCGCGATGAGCCCTACGCCACGATGGTCGCCGACCAGCAGCTCGGCAACGGGCGTGCGCCGAGGATGCCGGTGCTCCTCATCCATTCCAAGCTCGACGACGTGGTGCCCTATGAGGCGGGCCGGGCTCTGGCGGAGCGCTGGGTCGGTCAAGGAGCGCGGGTCCGGCTCAGCACCTTCCATGCACCCACCCATGCCGCCGCGGCCGTGACGTCCTACGGCTCGGCGTTCACGTTCCTGAACCGCACGTTCGCCGGCCAGCCCATGCGCGCCAACACGCGGCGCTACCTGCAGGACCTCGCCGAGGGCGACGACTACGCCTAGAGCCAGCCCCGCCGCTTGAAGATCAGGTAGAGGGCCACGGAGATCACCAGCATCAGCGCGATGGCGAACGGATAGCCGTAGTACCAGTGCAGCTCCGGCATCCGATCGAAGTTCATGCCGTAGATGCCCGCCACCAAGGTCGGCGTGAAGAGGATGGCAGCCCAGGACGAGAGCTTCTTGACCTCCTCCCCCTGGGCCAGCGCTGCCTCGGTGAGCTTCTGCATCTCGTCGTTCTGCTGCTGCGCCACCAAGGTCGCGTTCACGGTGAGGATGTTCTCGAGCAGGGTGCGGAAGCCGTCGATGCGCTCGGCGATCTTGATGAGGTGGTCGTCGACGTCGCGCAGGCGGCGCCGCAGTTCCTCGTCCACGTGATACTTCTCGAAGCCCGCGGAGAGGGCCGCGATCATGCCGCACAGGGGGCGGGTCGCGTGCTGGAACTCGACGACCTCGCGGAGCAGTTCGTAGATCCGCCGCGACACCGCCGCCTCACCGCCGAAGACCTGGGCCTCGATCTCGTCGATGTCGTTCTCCAGGCCTCGGACGACCGGCTCGTACTCGTCGACCACCTGGTCGATGATCGCGTACAGGATCGCCTCCGGCCCGCGGCGCAACAGGTCGGGCGTGGTCTCCAGACGGTGACGGACCTCGGCGAGGTTCGGGGTCTCGGCGTAGCGACTCGTGACCACGAAGTTCGGTCCCGTCGAGATGTGCAGCTCGCCGAACTCGACGCGCTCCTCGGCGTCGATGTAGCGCGCCGGGCGGAGCACGGTGAACAGCACGTTGTCGTAACGCTCGATCTTGGGACGCTGGTGCGCCAGGATCGTGTCCTCGACGACCAAGGGGTGCAGCTCGAACTCGGCGGCCACCGAGGCGATCTCCTCGTGGCTGGGGCGGTAGAGCCCGATCCAGCCGAGACCGCCGGTCTCGGCCATCGTCTCGTAGGTGACGTCGAGCGATTCAGGCTCGGCGCAGCGGGCGCCGTCCAGGTAGACGGCGTTGTCGACGATGCTCATGCGGCCCCCTCAGTCGGGGCACTCAACCTAGCCGAGACGCTCAATGATCGTCACGTTCGCCTGACTGCCGCCCTCGCACATGGTCTGCAGGCCGAAGCGGCCACCGGTCCGCTCGAGCTCGTTGAGCAGCGTCGTCATCAAGCGCGTGCCCGTCGCCCCGATCGGATGACCCAGGGCGATGCCGCCGCCGTTGACGTTGACCTTCTCGTGCGGAATGCCGAGCTCCTTCTCCCACGCCAGGACGACGGACGCGAAGGCCTCGTTGCACTCGAACCGGTCGATGTCGTCGATGTTCATGCCCGCCTTCTCCAGCGCATGGCGTGTCGCACGGATGGGAC
Organism: Marmoricola sp.; assembly: GCA_051952795.1. GTDB lineage: Bacteria > Actinomycetota > Actinomycetes > Propionibacteriales > Nocardioidaceae > Marmoricola. The sequence goes on along the minus strand of JBQCJL010000295.1, from coordinate 5,218 downwards.
CGGTGAGCATCCAGATCGGATCGTCGCCGCGCACGCTCAGGTGATGGATCCGGGCGCGTGGCGTCAGGTCGTGGTCGCGCAATGCCTGCTCGGAGGCGATCAGCATCGCGCTCGCGGCGTCGCTGATCTGCGAGGCGACCGCAGCCGTGATCCGACCGCCGGGGGCCAGCGGCTTGAGGGCGGCCATCTTCTCCAGTGACTTCTCGCGCGGACACTCGTCGGTGTCGAAGTCGCCCACAGGTGCGATCTCGTTCTTGAAGCGCCCCTCGGCGATGGCCGTGCGTGCGCGATCGTGCGAGGCGAGCGCGAGCTCCTCCATCTGCTCACGCGAGATGTCCCACTTCTCCGCGATCATCTCCGCAGACTTGAACTGGCTCACCTCCTGGTCGCCGTAGCGGGCGATCCATCCCGGCGACTCCGCGAACGGCGTGGTGAAGCCGTACTGATCCGCGACCAGCATCGCCGCGGAGATCGGGATCGCCGACATGTTCTGGAGCCCACCGGCGACCACGAGGTCCTGGGTGCCCGACATGACGCCCTGAGCGGCGAAGTGGACGGACTGCTGCGACGACCCGCACTGACGGTCGATCGTCACGCCGGGGACATGGTCGGGCAGCCCGGCGACCAGCCAGGCGCTGCGGGCGACGTCACCGGCCTGCGAGCCGATGGTGTCGCAGCAGCCCATGATCACGTCGTCCACCGCGCCGGCGTCGATGCCCGAGCGCTCGACGAGCGCCTTGAGCACATGGCCGCCGAGATCGGCCGAGTGCATCGACGCGAGCGAGCCGCCCCGCCGACCCACCGGAGTGCGCACCGCGTCGACGATGAATGCCTCAGCCACGGGAGGCTCCCTTCTTGGTCGCGATCCCCTGCAGCAGGATCGACAGGTATTGGTCGGCCACATCGGTCACCGCGAGCGCACCGCCGGGGCGGTACCAGGTGACCGCCACCCAGACGGTGTCACGGAGGAAGCGGTAGACGAGGTCGACGTCGAGGTCGGCGCGCAGCTCGCCCGCCGCGATCGCGTCCTTGAGCAGTCCGGACCACAGGTCGCGGAAGCGCGCGTTCCGCTCGGCAAGATAGCCGAAGCGATCGAACGAGGAGAGGTAGGTGGCGTCGTTCTGGAAGATGGCGACCTCGCTGTGGTGCTGGTCGATGGCATCGAAGGAGGCCCGCACGACCGCCTCGATCTTCGCGATCGGCGAACGGTCGCTGGCCACGATCTCGTCATACGTCGCGAACAAGGCGGTCTGGAACGTGTCGAGCAACTCGTCGACCATCGACTCCTTCGAGTCGAAGTGGTGATAGAGGCTGCCCGACAGGATGCCTGCGCCATCCGCGATGTCGCGCACGGTGGTGTTGCGGAATCCGCGCTGCGCGAAGAGGTCGCCCGCGATTCGCAGCAGCTCTCCTCGCCTGCCGTCACCACGGTTCGGGGTCCCCGCGGAGGCGCGCAGCGGCTTCGTGGGGTGAGCGTCAGGCATGTTGACTGCTCACCGAGATCACTTCGCCGGTCAGGTACGACGAGTAGTCGCTGGCCAGGAAGACCATCACGTTCGCGACCTCCCACGGCTCGGCGGCACGGCCGAATGCCTCGCGCTGCGTCAGCTCGTGGAGCAGCTCGTCGCTGGTCACCTTCTCGAGGAAGGGGTGCATCGCCAGACTCGGCGATACCGCGTTCACCCGCACGCCGAGCGGCGCGAGGTCCATCGCTGCGCAGCGAGTCAGGGCCATCACGCCGGCCTTGGCCGCGGCGTAGTGCGCCTGCCCCTCCTGTGCCCGCCAGCCGATGACCGAGGCGTTGTTGATGATCACGCCCTTGCGCCCGCTGTCCCGGAAGTGCTGGCCGGCGGCGCGCACACACCGGAACGTGCCGGTGAGCGTGATGTCGAGGACACGGGACCATTGCTCGTCCGTCATGTCGAGGATGTTCTCGGTGCCGCCGAGACCCGCGTTGTTGATCATGATGTCGAAGCCACCGAGTTCGTCGGCCACCGCGAGCAGAGCCCGGACCTGATCCTCGTCGGTCACATCGCAGGCACGGGCGCGGACACGGTCGGCACCGAACTCCTCGGCGAGTGCGGTCTGGGACTCCGCGAGACGCCGCTCGTGGGTATCGCTGATGATGACCGCGCGGGCGTCCTCCTCCAGAGCCCTGCGCACGACCGAGGCACCGATGCCGGCACCTGCGGCCGCGGTGACGACCACGACCTTGCCGCGGAGGAGTCCGTGACCGGGGACGTAGTCGGGGGTCGGTTGGACCGGTCGCATCAGGCTCGAGCCTCTCGTGGCAGGCCGAGCACGCGCTCGGCGAGGATGTTGCGTTGGACTTCGTCGGAGCCGCCGTAGATCGTGTCAGCCCGGGTGAACAGGAACAGCCGCTGCCATTCGTCCAGGTCCGGATCAGCGAAGAGGCCGTCGTGTCCCCGGACCCGCATGGCGAGCTCACCGAGGTCACGGTGCCAGTTCGCCCACAACAGCTTGGAGATGCTGGCCGATCCGTTGGCCGCGGCCTCCTCCGCCGGCAAGCTCAGCGTGCGCAGCGCGTTCAAGCGGATCACCTCCAGTCGTGCATCGGCGCCCTCGATCGCGTCGCGGACCAGCGGGTCGTCGTAGGAGCCGTTCGCCTTCGCCACCTCGATCAGCGCCGCGAGCTCGCGCCGGAACATCGTCTGCTGACCGATGGTCGAGACCCCGCGCTCGAACCCGAGCGTGCCCATCGCCACCGCCCAGCCGTTGCCGGCGCCGCCCACGACCAGGTCGGCGGCCGTCCGCGCCTCGGTGAAGAACACCTCATTGAACTCCGAGGAGCCGGTGAGCTGGATGATCGGCCGGATCTCGACTCCCGGCTGGTCCATCGGGACGAGCAGGTAGGAGAGGCCACGATGCCGCTGCGATCCCGGTTCGGAGCGCGCGACGACGAAGCACCAGTCGGCGATGTGTGCCATCGAGGTCCAGACCTTCTGGCCGTCGACAACCCACTCGTCGCCCTCCAAGCGAGCGCGGGTCTGCACGTTGGCCAAGTCCGAGCCGGCATCGGGCTCCGAGTAGCCCTGGCACCAGAGCTCCTCCACCGCCACGATCTTGGGCAGGAAGCGCTTCTTCTGCTCCTCCGTGCCGAAGGCGATCAGGGTCGGGCCGAGAAGCTCCTCGCCCAGGTGATTCACCCGGGCCGGCGCATTGGCGCGCGCGTACTCCTCGTGAAAGATGACCTGCTGGTCGAGCGGCAGGCCGCGGCCGCCGTACTCCGTGGGCCAGCCGATGCACGTCCACCCGTGGGCTGCCAGATGACGGTCCCATGCGAGCCGGCCGTCGTGCGCCTCGTCGTCGCGCCCGGAGCCGCCCTTGCCCTTGAGAGCGGCGAAGTCGCCGGTCAGGTTCTCGGCCAGCCACGTGCGCACCTCATCGCGAAATGCGCGGTCCTCGGCGGTATCGGTCAGGTCCACAGGTGTTACCCTACCAAGCACTTGCTTGGTTCTGACAGAGAGGAGCTCCCGTGGTCGCCACGCTGCCCGCGGTCCTCCGCGCCGCAGCCGCCACCTTCGGCGACGCGACCGCGCTGGTGGAGGCCGGTCGACGTCTCTCCTTCGCCGAGCTCCTCACCGAGGTTCGCGGCGTCGCAGGCGGCTACCTCACCCGCGGCCTGCAGCCGGGCGAACGGGTGGTGGTCTGGGCTCCGAACGGGATCGACTGGGTCCTGGCGGCGCTCGCGGTGTCATACGCGGGCGGTGTGCTCGTCCCCGCCAACAGCCGCTACACCGGTCACGAGGTCGCCGAGATCGTCGAGCGCACCGACGCCCGGCTGGTCGTGGTGGAGGACGGCTTCCTGGGTCGCTCCCAGATCGCCGAGCTCAGCACCGCGGGAGTCGATGCCCGCCGCATCATCGCCCTGGAGAACCTGGCCAGGCTCGCGGTCGACCACCCCGACGTCGACGCGCGCGCCGAGGCCGTTCGCGAGGACGACGTCGCCGACATCCTCTTCACCAGCGGCACGACCGGTCGCTCCAAGGGCGTGATGACCGCACATCGGCAGACGGTCGGTGTCGCCCAGGCATGGGCCACCGTCGGGCGCCTGACACCCGAGGACCGCTACCTGGTGGTCAACCCGTTCTTCCACTCGTTCGGGTACAAAGCCGGCATCGTGGTGGGCCTGCTCAGCGGCGCCGCGCTCTACCCCATGGCCACCTTCGACATCGACGAGCTCATGGAGCTGGTCGAGCGCGAGCGCATCACCGTGCTGCCCGGTGCGCCGACCATCTTCCAGACCATCCTCGATGCGCCCGCGCGCGCCGCCCACGATCTGTCGAGTCTGCGCCTGGCGGTGACCGGCGCGGCCAGCGTGCCCGTCGTCCTCATCGAGCGGATGCAGTCCGAGCTGGGCATCGCCGACGTTCTCACCGCCTTCGGCATGACGGAAGCCGTGGTGGTGACGATGTGTCGACCCGGGGATGACGCGCACACCATCGCCACGACCAACGGTCGGGCCGTGCCGGGCATGGAGATCCGCGCCGGCGACCGGGACGAGCTCCTGGTCCGCGGTGACAACGTCATGCTCGGCTACCTCGACGACCCCGAGGCCACCGCCCAGGCGATCGACAGCGACGGATGGCTCCACACCGGCGACGTCTGCCGCATCGATGCCGACGGCAACATGGCCATCACCGATCGCCTCAAGGACATGTACATCAGCGGTGGGTTCAACGTGTATCCCGCCGAGATCGAGCAGGAGCTCCTGCGCCACGACGCCATCGCCGACGTCGCGGTGATCGGCGTCGCCGACTCCCGCCTCGGCGAGGTCGGGCATGCGTTCGTCGTCCGGCGTCGCGCCGACCTCGAGGCCGAGGACGTCCTCGCGTTCGCCTCGGAGCGGCTCGCCAACTTCAAGCGCCCGCGAGCGGTGTCCTTCGTGGAGACGCTCCCGCGCAACCTCTCCGGCAAGGTCCTCAAGAACGAACTCCGAAAGCAGAGCGAAGCGAACCGATGAACCTAGACCTCTCTCCCGAGGAGTTGGCGTTCCAGGCCGAGGCGCGCGCCTGGCTGCGCGACCACGTCCCGACGACGGCACTCCCCTCGATGGACACGGCCGACGGATTCCGTGCCCACCAGGAGTGGGAGGCCGAGCTCGCCGACGCCCGATGGTCGGTGGTCTCCTGGCCCGAGGAGTACGGCGGCCGGGACGCGTCGCTGGTCCAGTGGGTGATCTTCGAGGAGGAGTACT